>DATBUC010000092.1:0-7720 GCA_036516515.1 Erysipelothrix sp.
GGACTTTCTTAAAGAAGCCGGAGCAGAAGCCAGTGAAGAAACAGTCAAAGGCGATTTGTCTCGGGTCAACTTCATTGAAAAAGAGGCTTGGTCTGATCGTGAACTGGGTAAATTCGCAAAAGAACTGGGCGAATTCTATATTGAACAAGGGCAAATTGAATCCAGTTTAAAAGAAAAATTTGAAACTGCAATTGATGAAAGATTTTTAAGATAAGGAGCTTACGATGGAAGAAAGAGAGAAAAACTATAAATTGATATCTGCTTTATCAGTTTTTACCGTTCTATTTGTGTGGTGGTTGGTAACAGATGGCTTGCATTTGGTATCGCATTTGATTTTACCAAGTCCAATTTTGGTAGTTAAAACATTTTTATATAAATTATTTGGTGGTGTTAACCCTGATGGTTCTACATTACTCCAACATATTGCTGCTAGTTTGAAAATTGCCTTAGGGGGTTATCTTGCCGGTATATTAGTCGGGGTACCCTTAGGAATTGCGATGGCATGGAACCGTAATTTTGAAAGATTTGCTAAACCGCTCTTTGATATCATTCGTCCAATTCCAGCTTTAGCTTGGATACCACTGATGATTTTATGGCTGGGAATTGGTTATTGGTCTAAAGTCGGAATTATTTTCTTTGCCGCCTTTATCAGTGCCACAATAAACGCTTATGCTGGTATCAAGCAAACCAGAACTGTGCATCTATGGGTTGCCAGAACGTTTGGTGCAAGCAACAGACAAATGTTGTTTAAAGTCGCCATTCCCACTGCCTTACCGATGATTTTTACAGGATTAAGACTGGCCCTTGGATCATCGTGGGTAGCCTTAGTTGCAGCTGAACTTTTAGCGGCTACAAAAGGGGTTGGTTATATGATTCAAGTAGGAAGAATGTTAGGTCGTCCAGATATTATTATTGTTGGTATGATTACCATTGGTTTGGTAGGGTATCTGATGTCTTATACACTTGAAAGAGTTCAAAATAAATTTATACGTAGAAGGGATGTCCAAGACGCATGATTTCAAAAAGTAAAAATATGTCGGAAAGACAAAAAGTAATCATCATGACTTTATTAGCTTTTGCTAGTTTTCTTCTGGTATGGGAACTGCTCGCAGTTTTCACTAATGCCAAAATGTTTTTACCACCCGCATCAAAAATTATTAGCGAATTTCTAAAAAGTTTTATACAACCGATTGGTAAATATACCATGCCTATGCATATTGGGGTGAGTTTATATCGCGTAGGTGTCGCTTTTATTCTCGCAACAGTGGCGGGAATCATGCTTGGTGTTGCCATGGGATATTCCAAAACAGCTGAAGCGATTATTAAGCCGATTGTTGAGTTTATCCGTCCGATCCCTCCGCTTGCTTGGGTACCACTCTCTATTTTATGGTTTGGTTTAGGCAATGAAAGTAAATTTTTCATCATATTTCTTGGCTGTTTTAACTTTATTTTAGTCAATACCTATGATGGAACAAAAAATGTTGATCCTGAATTATTAGGGGCAGCAAGAATGTTAGGGGCTAATGAAAGACAAGTTTTCTTTAGAGTTGTCTTGCCTGCTTCGATTCCGTATATTTTTGCGGGCTTGCAAATTGCCATTACAGCAGGTTGGTCTGCCGTGGTTGGCGCTGAAATGATTCGCTCAGATGAAGGTGTTGGTTGGCTTATTGTCATGGGAATGTCAAACGGTAACACCGTTCAAATCATGGTGGGTATGTTTGCTATTGGTATTGTCGGATTTTTACTTGCTACTGGTATGGCGGCATTAGAAAGGAAACTATTGGTATGGAATCAACGATAGAAAAAAAGAAAATACTTGAGTGTATTAATGTTTCTAAATCATTTAAAGGCTACAATGGACGATCAGCAAATCATGTTTTAGATGATATTAGTTTTGAAGTTGAAGAAAATGAATTCTTAGTGATTTTTGGTCCTGGACAAAGTGGTAAAACAACCTTACTCAATATTTTAGCAGGTCTAGAAAAACCAAGTAAAGGAAAAGTAATTGAAGGTGATGAAATTGTCAAAAAACCGAATCCCAAGCGTGGAGTTGTCTATCAAAGAATGGCGCTTTTCCCTTGGTTAAGTGTTAAAGGCAATGTAGAATTTGGACCAAAAGTACGCAATATTGAAAAAAGTCAGAAAGATAAAACAGTGCAACACTATATTGATTTGGTTGGTCTACAAGGATTTGAGGACAGTTACCCTTATCAACTCTCTGGTGGGATGCAACAACGAGTTGGAATTGCCCGCGCTTATGCAAACGATCCAGACATTTTGTTGTTAGATGAACCTTTTGGACACTTGGATGCGCAAACGCGTTATCTTATGCAAGAAGAACTGCAACGTATTTGGCAAAGTGAGAAAAGAACTGTAATCTTTGTCACCAATAATATTGAAGAAGCAGTGTTTTTAGCTGACAGGATTATTTTAATTACCAATAGTCCGGCAAAAATTAAAAAAGAATATAAAATTGATTTACCGTTTCCAAGAAGTTATGTGGATCCCAAGTTTTTAAAATTACGAAAAGAAATCACAGACAATATGGATAAATCATTATAGAAGGTAGGATAATATGAAAGACAATAGAGCAACAAAAATTGACGTTAAAAACCTGACAAAGAAATTTGATGATTTACTGGTCTTAGATGATATTTCTTTTGAGGTAAAAAAGGGTGAATTCCTGTGTATTGTTGGTCCCACTGGCTGTGGTAAAACCACATTCCTTAATAGTATTACTAAATTATATGAACCCACCTCAGGTGAAATATTGGTGGATGGTGAACCAGTCGATTTAGATAAACATAATGTGGCTTATATATTTCAAGAGTATTCAACCATGCCCTGGCTCACAGTTGAAGAAAATGTAGGTTTTGGCCTTGATATTAAGGGCATTAAAGGTCAGGCAGCAAAAGACCTTGTCGATGAGTATATTGATATTGTCGGCTTGAGTGACTATCGCGATTTTTATCCCGATCAACTCTCAACCAGTATGCTCCAAAGAGTTGTGATTGCAAGAGCCTTTGCTACCCAACCAGAACTTCTATTGATGGATGAACCTTATGGTCAATTGGATATAGAACTAAGATTTAGACTTGAAGATGAACTGATCAAACTATGGCAAAAAACAGGTACGACCGTCATTTTTATCACTCACAATATTGAAGAAGCGGTCTATTTGGGAGAACGCATCTTAGTGCTAACTAATAAACCAACAAAAATTAAAGAAGAGATTATGAATGATTTACCCCGTCCAAGAGATATTTTATCTGAAGATTTTATTGACCTAAGAAATCGCGTAACCGATCTCATTAAATGGTGGTAAGATGCAAAAGATAAAAGCTTATGTCGGTGTTGATCTTGGCGGCACCAATACCTTGATCGCGCTGTATGCAGAAAATGATATCTTAGTAGAAAAGGTATCATTTTCTACTAACCTAAAAGCAGACGGATCCTATATTATTCCTGAAATTGTTACTGCGATTAATGTTTTAGGAAGCAAGTATCCACAATATACAATCGTAAAAACAATTATTGCGATTCCAGGGGTTGTAGATGCGGCAGGGTACACCAAAGAGTGCGTTAACTTGGGTTGGAAAAACAAAAATATAAAACAGGAGTTTAAAGAATTATCGAATATTTCAGTGGATATTTTAAATGATGCTAATGCAGCTGCGCTGGGAGAAAATTTTAAAGGTGCCAGTGCCAATACACACCATGCACTCATGGTAACACTTGGCACTGGTGTTGGTAGTGGCATTGTCGTCAATGGTCAAGTGCTCACAGGCCATCTGTTTCAAGCTGGGGAATTAGGACATATACAATTTGAGGAACAAGAAAAAGTCCGCTGCGCTTGTGGTCAGTATAATTGTTTAGAAACATATGTCTCAAGTAGTGGTATTCTTAAAAGAAATCCGCAATATCCCCATGTAAAAAGCCTTTTCGATCACGCTAAAAAGGGTGATCGTGAAGCGATTTCAATCATAGAAACACAGTTTCATAAACTATCCTTGGCACTTTTAAATTATACGATTATGTTCTCACCTGAAGTAATTGTAATTGGTGGTGGGATTGCGAATGCAGGAGAGATGCTTATAGAAATGATCGTAAAAGGCATGCAGAAAACGAAACCCGACTATTTAGTCTTACCACAAGTAAAACTTGCGAAGTTGAAAGATGAAGCAGGCTTGTGGGGCTGTATCTATTATGCAATGCAACAGGAGGGAAATAAATGAAAACAAGTCTTGTCATCATGGCAGCTGGGATGGGAAGTCGCTATGGCGGCTTAAAACAATTAGATGAAATGGACCAGCACCATCATATTTTGCTTGACTACAGTATTTACGATGCTATTCAAGCAGGTTTTGATGAAGTTGTCTTTATCATTAGAAAAAGTTTTGCGAAAGAGTTTAAGGCGTCAATTGGTAAAAGGGTAAGCTCAAAAACAGCGACGCACTATGTATTTCAAGAGAATGAAAACATACCCATAAAAAGTGAACTATTAACTAATAGAGAGAAACCACTTGGCACAGCGCATGCAATCTATTGTGCAAAAGATGTCGTTAAAAATCCCTTTTTAGTGATTAATGCAGATGATTTTTATGGTAAAGAGGCTTATAAACTCATGCATTCATTTTTAGTTAATTCTCAAAATGAAAATGAGTATGGCCTGATAACTTATCAATGCAATAAAACACTCAGTGACAATGGGAGCGTGTCACGTGGTGTTTGTAGCGTTGATGAGGCAGGTAACTTAGCGTCAATCATCGAAAAAACACAAATAGAACGTAGAAATCAGCAAATGATGTTCTATGAAAATGATGTTTGGACAAAATTAAGTGAAGAGACACAAGTATCGATGAATTTTTGGGGATTTAAACCTAATTTCTTTGCATATTTAGAAAAAGCCCTGGTAGCGTTTATAACACTTGAACTACCTAAAGAACCACTTAAAAAAGAATGTTACTTACCCAGTGTCTGTGCCCGTTTACTCGATGATACAATCACTGTGAAAGTACAAAACACAAAAGATAATTGGTATGGCATTACCTATCAAGAAGACAAAGCGAAAGTACAAGAAGCGATTGCGAGCTTAAGAAGAAAAGGAGATTATCCAGAAAAACTATGGGACAATTAGATAGAGCAACCTTATGTAGTAAAATTAATGAAGCGATAAGTATGTTTCAATTTGAAGGTACATATATCAGCCATCAGCGTTATGGTAACGGACATATTAATGATACTTTTTTAGTAGAAACAGATGCACAAAAGTATATTCTACAAAGAATAAATCACGATACGTTTAAAGATCCAGAAGCATTAATGGAGAATATCAAAAATGTGACTGATTTTATTGCCCAGCAAGTGAAAGCCCGTCAAGGAGATCTTAAGCGCGAAGTTTTGACGTTGATTCAAACGAAGGACGATCATGTTTTATACCATGATTCAATGGGGTCATACTGGCGGGCTTATCTTTTTATAGATAACGCGATAACTTATGATTTAGTAGAAAAACCGGAAGATTTTTATCAAAGTGCTTTAGCCTTTGGAAAATTTCAAAGGGATTTGGCTGCTTTTCCAGCGGAAAAGTTACATGAAACAATCCCGCACTTTCATCACACACCCAAGCGTTTGTTAGCACTTAAAGAAGCGATCCAAGAAGATCCGAAAAATAGAGTCAAGGACGTTCAAGCTGAAATAGATTTTATTTTAAACCGTGCTTCTTTTACGACGCTTTTTATAGATTTATACGAAGAAGGAAAATTAGAAAAGAAAGTAACCCATAATGATACGAAGTTAAATAATGTCATGATTGACACGCATACTAATAAAGCTTTGTGTGTGATTGATTTAGATACGGTTATGCCTGGGTTTGCTTTGGATGATTATGGTGATTCAATTCGCTTTGGTGCCAGTACAGCGCTTGAAGATGAGCGCGATCTTGACAAAGTTGATTTCGATTTAGGACTTTTTGAACTTTATACAAAAGGCTTTATTGAAGGGTGTGGTAATAGCTTGAGCGCATTAGAGATTGAGCTCTTTCCAAGTGCAGCCAAAATGTTGACTTTGGAATGCGGGATTAGATTTTTAACAGATCATATTTTAGGGGATCATTATTTTAATATTAAAAGAGAAAACCACAACTTAGATCGAACAAGAACCCAATTAAAACTTGTTGAAAAGATGGAAGAGAAGTGGGATGATATGGAAGAGATTATTAAAAAACATCAATTATAAAGGGTGAGTAGTGTGAGAGAAACGACGATTATGATGAAACCAGCTTCTTCAACGTGTAACTGTGTTTGTACCTATTGTTTCTATGATGATGTGAGCGCTTGTCGTAGTGTAAAATCATTTGGTGTGATGGAGGCAAGTACAAGCGAGAAAATCATCGTCGAGGCTTTAAATAATCAGCAAGTAGATAAGGTTAATTTTGTCTTTCAAGGCGGAGAACCCTTAGTTGCTGGATTTAATTATTTTAAGCATTTTGTTGATACGGTCAAAAAAGAGCAGCAAGGTAAACAGGTATCTTTTGCCATTCAAACAAATGGTACCTTACTGAATAAGCAATTTTGTGAGCTATTTAAAGCAAATAATTTTTTAGTCGGGATATCAATTGATGGATATAAAGAAAATCATGATCGTCATCGTTTCCTTTCGAGAAATGGGTCATTTGCATCTGTTTATGCAGGGTATAACTTATTAAAAGAATACGAAATTGCCCATAATGTACTCACTGTTTTGACGAAAAACTTGGCAGCCAATCCTCAAGCACTGTATAGCTTTTATAAAGAAGAAGGCATCAAACATGTGCAAATTATAGAGTGTCTGCCTGATTTTAACCAAAGTGTAGAAGAAAGTCCTTTCGCATGCACACCTGCTTTATATGATTCTTTTTATACGCAACTTTTTCATTTGTGGTTAGATGATTTAAGGCAAGGCATCTATATGAGCATCAACTTATTTGATGACTGTATTCGACTGATCCACAACACACTGCCGATTACCTGTGGTCGGTTTGGTTTATGCTCACCACAAACGATTGTCGAAGCAGATGGGAGTATTTATCCTTGCGACTTTTATGTTTTAGATGAGTTCCAACAAGGCAATATCAACACTGAATCACTCGAAGCCATTGTGAATCCGCAAGATTATGAAGCCTTCATCAAAGATCGTGGTGCGATACAAAAACCATGCGCTGATTGTAAATTTTATAATAAGATTTGTCATGGCGGGTGTAAACGGATGCGAGAAACATTTATTAATGATTCACAGTGTTCTTATCAAAAGATTTTAAATTTATTTATTGAACATCGCTATGAAATTAGTCGACAACTTAAGAAACTTGGTTTAATTTAAGGAGACAGATATGAAACTATTAATTACAGGAGGTGCTGGCTATATTGGTAGCCACACCGTCTTAGAACTATTAAAACAAGATCATGACATTGTGGTTATGGATAATTTAAGCAATGCCAGTCTTGAAGCATTAAAGAGAGTAGAAAAGATTACCGGAAAATCGGTCACGTTCTATGAAGTGGATTTACGTGATAAAGATGGTATGGATCAGATCTTTAGCAAAGAAAAGATTGAAGGTGTTATTCATTTTGCGGGCTTAAAAGCTGTGGGTGAATCAGTTGAAAAACCATTAATGTATTATGAAAATAACGTCAGTGGTACAGTCAATCTCTTGCAAGTGATGGCCCAACATAATGTAAAA
>DATBUC010000093.1:0-2312 GCA_036516515.1 Erysipelothrix sp.
TCACGAAGTTGCGAACCGTAGTGTAGCCAATTTTAAAACCTTCCTCTAGAAGTTTTTCATGTATATCAATAATTTTTAATATTGAGCTTATTAATTAGTATAGTTGAGTTGTCATAAACATAGGAATCCATCTACTGTTGCACTTTTACGTATCGCTCGATGATGGCTTTTTTTAGTTGCCCAGGTGTAATACGACCTTTTTTATAGTCATCTAATAATTGTTGGGTAAATGCTGTGGGTTTACCACCATCAAGTGCAGCCATACCTACAGCAAACTGAATTTGTTGCTGTCGTTTATTACGTTCAGTTACTGTCATATTACGCACCCCTCTTTGTAGTAGTAGTTTGATTATATCACGTTTTTGAGGTTAACTTAATTTATAACCTACGTAGGAATTTCTACTTTTAGACTTAATGCAATCATTTAATTCTTTTTTACATACTCAAAAATCACATAGATGGCTTGTTCTTCTTTGCTCGCAAAGCTCAGGTCAAACTTTAATCGTTGCCCTTCGAAACTAAAGGCATCAAGTAAGTAGTTCACTCTAGGTTGCTTATCGCCATGCTATTATTTACACATCGCTCCCATAGTTCCTCTAGTAAATTCGTGGAGTAACAGAAAGCGATACTGAAACATCCCCTTCATTCCATCTTGAAATCACTTCATCTTCTAGATACGATTCGAAGTGCTTTTGCTTCAATTTGCTTGGATTATGTATGTTCCATTTATCACTTACATATTCAAAATAATTCTTCATGACTTCTGCATATTGCTCATATGTAGAATTTCCGATTCGTTCTTTCCCTTTTTTGTTCAGACCAGCTTCGTTTGCTTTAAAAAAAACATTATCAATCTTAACTAACGCCGATTGACGTTTAGCCGCTTGTTTATCAGTTAATTTTTTCTTCATTCCACCCCCCTTTATTTTTTAAACGTTGCACTACACCTCGTTTTAATGTTAAATTTATACAAATAATATCATCAGAGGTGAACATTCATGAAAAAATACTTATTATTTCTTCCTTTCTTATTTTTATCTGGTTGTAACGACTATGCCAACACAGCTAATTATCATTTTGCTGAAAATCAAAATTCTTGTGCTTTTATTTTTTACGATGTGGAAGGCGCAGCCCCTCTTATTATAAAAGATAAAACAGTTGAATATAATTTTGATGCAAATAACACCATCACAACAAGTTCTCCACATGATTTTTCTCTGAATAAAATTAATCGTGGATATCGCACTCATAATTACTTTTTAGCTGATGGTTCTAAATTAGAATTCGAAGAAGAACCTGCCTTCTTTACAGGCTCAAAAGTTGTTCACGGCAAAGAACGAATTTATAATCTTTTCAATTTCAACAGCAGTGAAGAATGTTTTTCTAACGATATAGATGAAGATAATGAAATTATTCGAGAACTTTTCGAAAACATTTATAAAAATTAATTTTATGGTTGGGTTTTTATGTAATATATTCCCTTTTATGAACACGTGCGTTTAGCGGGCGTGAAGTATTGGTTAATGCATGAACAAGGACTCCTGTATACATTGTAAATTTTTGTTATAATTAAAAATATAGGAAGCAGGAGGGGGTGAATAGCATTAAAATAAAAAACCTGTTTTTTTCTATAATATTACTTGCTATAGTTTCAATAAGCTTGATGGCCTGCAACAATAATGAACCTAGCAATAAGGACGTCATAATTACTAAAGTTTATGTTGAGGAACATGCTAAAGCAGGATTAACAAACGGTTTAAGTGCTGAAGAAGTGAAAGAGGTCTTTGGAAAACCTCAAAAAGAAAGTGTTGATGGTGTCTTTGATGTTTTCCTTTATTATAAAATCAATAAGAAAGACTACCAACTTCCTGAAAACTCGATTGATCACGAGGGGATTATTCGTGGAGATGTGGGGTATGAGATGCAAATCGTATTGCAGAATGATAAAGTCATGGAATACCAATACTTTTATAAAGTCGATGATGATGTGTGGGAGTTTAGAGTTTCAGAGGATCAAACTCACGACAACAAAGTAACCTCATCCGACGAATAGAACGAGGCTGGGATAAAACCCGGTTTATAAATGAAAAGCCCTTGAACTTTTACGTCATGTAAAAGTTCAAGGGCTTTAATTTTTCTAGTTAAAAAAGAACGCCTTCTGTTAAAATAAAATCACCATAACCAAATCTAACAGAAAGAAGGGTTCTTCTATCTAAAAGTTATTGCATGAATCAACTGATTTTGCTTTTAGATATCGTTTCTCTTTTTGCTAATTACCCTTGTACTAACTGAATTAAGTTGCCGCACGTATC
>DATBUC010000094.1:0-11219 GCA_036516515.1 Erysipelothrix sp.
GTATAGCCGCACTCTGGATCACGATCTACCGGATGGTTTATCGCTCCATAACCGATGTTATATTCTCTCATTAATTTTACGACTTCTTTATATGCACTAATATTTTGGCTTGTATCGCCATCAAGCTCTACGTAAGTGATATGGCCGCCGTTTGTAAGCTCGTGATATGGGGCTTCTTTTTTAATTTTATCTTTAATACTGATCTTGTAATATACTGGAACATGGAATGAGTTTGTGTAATATTCTCGATCCGTAATACCAGGAATAGAACCGAATATAGCACGGTCTAAACCTACAAATCTTCCGCTCAGACCTTCTGCGGGAGTGGCTATTAGTGAAAAGTTAAGCTGATATTCTTTTGAATAAGCATCTGCTTTTTCGCGCATAAAACTTACTATTTTTAAGCCCAACTCTTGTGCAGTTTCTGATTCTCCATGATGCGCTCCGGTCAATGCTTTGAGGCATTCAGCTAGACCGATAAAACCAAAAGCCAATGAACCATGCTTCAAGGCTTCGTGTAAATTGTCGCCCAATTTCAGTTTTTCAGAGTTTTTCCAAACACCTTGTCCTAGTAAAAACTTAAAATTACTTATCGATTTGTTACATTGTATCTCGTAGCGATCTAAGAGCTGTTCTTTAACCAGTTCCATCCGTTCTTCTAAAGCGGCAAAGAAACCATCGAGATCTGCTTTTTCATTATTTAAAATCCCATATTGAATACCCAGTCTTACCAAGTTAATCGAGGTAAAACTGAGATTCCCACGTCCAGTAACAACCTCGTTTTCAGGATCGGTTATATCGCTCATAACGCGTGTTCTACATCCCATATAAGTGATTTCAGTTTCGAAATCTCCCTCCTTGTAATACTGATGATTGAACGGCGCGTCGATAAATGAAAAATTTGGGAAGAGTCTTTTAGCAGAAACCTTCATAGCCAGTTCAAAGAGGTCATAGTTTCTATCTTCTTCAAAGAAGTTAACGCCTTCTTTTACTTTAAATATGGAGATTGGGAAAATGGGTGTTTCTCCTTTTCCAAGTCCGGCATCTAAAGCTAAAAGATAATTTTTTACGACCATTCTACCTTCAAATGAGGTGTCAGTTCCGAAGTTGATTGAACTAAAAGGAACCTGAGCTCCAGCACGCGAGTGCATTGTGTTGAGATTGTGGATAAAAGCTTCCATTGCTTGATAGGTGATACGGTCAGTAACCCTTAATGCTTTTTCATACGCTTTTTCTAATAAGGCAAGATCGTCATCGTTATTTAAAAATTGTTTAAATTCTGCAGTTTCTAATTGAGAACTTGGCAAATTGTCGATATATGTAAATAAGCTTTCGATGTTGATTTCGTTTAACTTATCTTGAATTTCAAAATAATCATAGACACGTTGTTTAAATTGTTTTTTAAATGTGTAGACAACACCAGGAGCCATGTAGTAATCAAAAGCTGGAATACTTTGTCCACCATGTTGATCATTTTGATTGGATTGAATTGCGATTGCGGCGAGCGCAGCATAAGACATAATATCTTTTGGCGGACGTAAATGGCCATGCCCAGTAGAAAATCCGTTCTTAAATAATCTCTTTAAGTCTATTTGATTACAAGTTGTAGTTCCCATAGGAAGAAAATCTAAATCATGAATATGAATTTGCCCAGAATCATGTGCTTCATAATAGTCTTGTGACATTAAATAAGCTTTAGCGAATTCTTTTGATACTGTTGAACCAAATTGTAACATCATTCCCATTGGACTGTTGCCATCAACGTTTGCATTTTCTCTTTTCAAATCCTCATCAATTGCTTCTTTTTGATTTAGTTTTTCAATTGCTTTTAAAAATTTATGTTGTTTTGAGATAAAGATACTTCTTGAATCATTACGTCGTTGGCGATATGATGAAAATGATTCGTATACATCGACAAAATTTTGTCTAAGTAGTTCTTTTTCAATTAAATCTTGTATATATTCAATAGAAATATAAGTCTCTGTTTGAGCCAATTCCTTAATTTCGGCTTCTACAGCATTATAAATTTTATTAACATCCTCATCACTATAGTTTGGATTTTCAATTGAGTCGAATCCTTTTTTAATTGCAACTGCAATTTTGGCACCTTCATATTTGGCTTTACGATTATCACGTTTAAGAATTATTATATCCACATTTACCTCTCCTCGTCTAAATTTAACTTACTTATATTTTATGAATAAAATATTAAAATACTCAAGAAAAATTTAAAAACAGAGTAATTAATTCTAATAATTTTATAAAATCATAAAATTATTAACGATAATCGTTAAATGTCTGATTTATGCTATAATTAAGAAAAAGAGGGTGATGTCGTGATTATTGTAAGGCTAGATCGTGTGATGGCGGATCGGAAAATGAGTTTAAATGAATTAGCAGAGCGAACTGGGATATCAGTTGTGAATCTCTCTCGATTAAAAAACGGAAGGGTAAAATCAATTCGATTTGATACACTCAATGCGATATGTACAGAATTAAGATGTCAGCCCCGTGATATACTTGAGTTCATTTATGATTTATAGAGAAAATCCGTTGTAAAAACTTGACAAATTTGATAAAATGTTAATACATTGGAAATTAGGTGAAGAAATTATGTTATTAAAAGTTGCATTATTAACGGTATCAGCGTTACTTATTTTACTATCATTATTACAAAGTGGAAAGTCGGAAGGATTCACTGGAGCATTCTCTGGAGGAGCTGGATTAGACCTTTTTGCGAACACAAAAGAGCGTGGCGCAGAAAAAGTAATTTCCAATTTAACTATGGTGACAGGCGTCTTATTCTTTGTGCTTGTTATTGTTAATGTGATAAGTCAGTAGAACAGAGACCGCATATGCGGTTTTTTATTTTTAACATAAAAACTATGAAAAATTATAAAAATTATGAAATGATTCAGAGATTTCTTGAATCACATACAAAACCAATAGCGTCAGATCTTTGGAATGAAACGATCAATCAAGCGCTATCTTTAACTGTGTCCGAAATTGAAGCAGTTAAACAAGAAATGTTTATCGATGAACTCATATATGAATATGAAAACAATATTTACTTCTTAGATAAGATACATTATCTAATAGGAAATTTTGTGGTTGTGAGAGAACAGTTTGGCTTTGTTGAGACGGCCAATGAATCTATCTACATAAATTCAGAGCATTTCAACAACGCACTCGATCGAGATGATGTGTTGATTTCAGTCCATCATGCAGATAAAAACTATGGAAAAATCATTACAACTGTGAAGCGAAATAGAGAGCACCTTTTAGGTACGATGAAAAAAGTAAAGGGCAAACTTTATTTCTTTCCTTACGAAACTAAAGTATATCAGTTAGTACAAACGCGAAATATTAACGTCGAAATCAAAGAAAATGATCGTGTTATTGGAGCGATTGTTGATGTTGAAAAGGATATTATCGTCGATGTTATTTCTGTTTTAGGTCAAGCTGATGAGCCTGGAATGGATGTTCTATCAGTTTTATACGAACATGACTTTGAAATTGAATTTAATGATGAAGTTAAAAAAATCATACCCACAATTCCTAAAGAACCCAATCCTCAAGATTTTGTTGGACGGGTTGATCATCGAGATCAGTATGTTATCACAATTGATGGTGATGATGCGAAAGATTTAGATGATGCGATTTATATGGAATCTCGTGCCAATGGCTATCGTCTCTATGTTCATATTGCTGATGTGGCACACTATGTAAAATCAGGCAGCGTTTTGGACGAAAGTGCCTATGGCAGGACATCTTCTATATATATGGTTGATCGGGTTGTGCCGATGCTACCTAAAGAATTATCGAATGGAATTTGTTCATTACATCCGCATGTTGATCGTCTTGCAATGACCGTTCAAATGGATATTACATTCCAGGGAGAAGTAATTGATTATCATATATACGAATCAGTGATACAATCGAAACAAAGACTTTCTTATACAGAAGTAAACAGCGGAGAAAACTTAAAAGAAGCTGAAACAATGGTACAAATGATGCTGGATTGTGCATCACGATTAAATCATAATCGTCGATTAGAAGGTTCCATTGATTTCGATAGTGATGAAACTGAATTTGTAATTGATCACGAAGGAAAAGTGCTTGATATATTCAAAAAAGAACGTGGCCTTGGAGAAGAAATGATTGAAGCATTTATGGTTTTGACTAATGAAGTTGTAGCAAAGCACTGTCGCTATCAATCGATTCCAATTTTATATCGAATCCATCCAAAACCGGAAAAAGATCGATTACAAGAGTTGTCGCACACACTTCGTATTTTGGGATACCGTATGCGTGGAAGTTTAGACAATATTCATCCTAAAACACTACAAAAAGCGCTGAAATATTTTGAAGACAAAGATGAAGCGCCAGTTGTTTCTCGATTCGTACTTAGATCTATGACGAAAGCTCGTTATGATAAAGAACCAAGCGGACACTTTGGTTTAGCACTTGAAGATTATACTCACTTTACATCACCAATTAGAAGGTACCCTGACTTACTTCTTCACCAAAGAATTAAAAAATATATTTTTAATGGTGATTTTGATAACTATGAAGCAGATGAAGCTTACGTTGCTAAAGCTGGCCAACATGTATCAGATAAAGAACGCAGCATTTTAGAAGCAGAACGTGAAGTTGAAAAGATGAAAAAAGCTCAATTTATGCAAGATAAAGTAGGCGAAAGGTATGTAGGCTATGTCAGTGGTGTGACTAACTTTGGGATATTTGTTGAGTTAGGTAATACCGTAGAGGGCCTCATTCATATGAGAGATATGAAAGATGATTATTACTTTTTTGATGCATCAAGTCAAAAACTAATTGGAGAACGAACAGGCGTCGAATATCGACTAGGGATGAAAGTTGATGTTGAACTTGTGTCAGTTGATATGGTCGAACATGTTGTCAATTTTAAACTTTTAAAGAAAAATAAAAAGCAGAGAAAGAAAAACATTAATGTAAGAAAAAAGGGAGGTAAGCGTAATCGTGGCCCTCGTAGTAAAAAACCGAAGAGCAAATAGAGATTACTTTATTGAAGATCGCTATGAAGCAGGATTAGTATTGAAAGGTACAGAAATCAAATCAATTCGTCAGGGCAAAGTCCAACTCGCTGACGCGTTTATCTCGTTGAGAAATGGCGAAGCATATATTAAAGGAATGCATATTGCCCAATATGATCATGGCAACCGTTTCAATCATGAGGAAGACAGAGATAGAAAATTGCTTTTACATAAGCATGAGATTGAAAAATTACAACGCGCGCAAGATAGACAGGGGTATACAGTAATTCCCCTTGGGCTACACTTACGTAATGGGCTTGCTAAACTTGAAATAGCGACGGCCAAAGGAAAGCATCTTTACGATAAGCGCGAGAGTGAGAAAGCAAGGACAATGAAAAGAGAAATGGAAAAAGCACTAAAAGACTATTAGAAAGGGAGCGTTAGAATGATATATATTATATTAGGAATAATTGCTTTAATTGTAATTTATGGAATTGCTACATACAATAAACTTGTAAGCATGAGGACATCAGCTGAAGAAGGTTTTTCTACAATGGATGTCTATCTAAAAAAGAGATATGATTTAATTCCAAATTTAGTGGAGACTGTTAAAGGGTATGCAAAGCATGAAAAAGAAACACTTGAAAATGTAATTGCAGCAAGAAATGCAGCAGTAAGTGCAAATAATCCAACAGAACAATTGCAAGCTGAGGGACAATTGGGGCAAGTTTTAGGCAGACTATTTGCTCTGTCTGAAAACTATCCAGATTTAAAAGCCAATACAAACTTTACGGATTTACAAAGACAATTACAAAATATTGAAACAGAAATTGCGCAGTCCCGTAAATACTATAACGGTGTGGTAAGAGAGTATAATATTAAATGTGAAACTTTCCCATCAGTTATCGTAGCGAACATGTTCTCGTTTAAGAAGAAACCATTGTATGAAATTGAGAATGTTTCAGAACGAGAAAATGTAAAGGTACAATTTTAAAAAAAAGGGGCCTCTCCCCTTTTTTTAATAAGGAGGGAACTATGAAAAAAAGAATAAATCTTCTGGTAATTTTTTTACTTCTATTTGCTCTTATCAAGCCGATAGAAGCTTATGACTATGCTTTAGAGGCGGATAAAATGAAGGTTGAAATGGTCGCTGATGAAAAAGGTAATTTATTGGTGACCGAAACACTAGAAATAAATTTTAATGAGCCAGGTCATGGTATTTATGCAGAAGTTCCCCAAAGATACAATAATATTAAAATAAACGAAAATAGCTATGATTTTATCTTTCCTATAACAAACATTAAAGTTCTAAGTGGACAAAACTATGAACTAGAAACGAATTTAGATGGATTTGTCTTAAAAATTGGGGATGCACATAAATTTGTAGAGGGAAAAGAAACCTATCAGTATCAATACGAAATGAAAATGATGCCATGGGGCCCAAAAGAATTTCAAACATTGTATATTAATGCTATTTCTAACCGATGGAACTTGCCAATACACCATTTGGAGTACCATCTAGAAATGCCTAAGAATATTGATTGGAATCCATTTATTTATACTGAGCATGTTAATAAAGAAAATATTAAATTAACAACAGAAGCGAATACATTACACTTAGAAATAAATGAGACACTAAAAAATCAAGCTGTTTCAATAGAGCAAAGACTTGATAAAGACTATTTTAAGTATGAATATCCGAAAAATAATAGTTATTTTGTATTGGGAGCTTTCGCGTTATTGACTATTTTTACGATTATGAGTTATCAAAAGTATGGTAAAAAATATCCGGTTATTAGGACAGTAGAATTTACAGCCCCAGATAATTTATCAAGTGTTGATCTTGCATATGTATACAAGGGTTCAGTGAACGCAAAGGACATTACTTCGTTAATTATCTTCTGGGCATCATTGGGATATCTCAGCATTGAAGAATTAAGCAAAAATAACATACTTCTTGTGAAGGAAAAAGAAATTTCAGAATTAAGACCTAAAGAAGAAGTGAGATTATTTAATGCACTTTTTGCAAAAGGGAATCAAATAGAAACGAAATCTTTAAAGAATAAGTTCTATACGCATGTAAATTTTGCTCAATCTGCGATACCTAAGGAGCTTGAAGAGAATACGGAAGTGTTCGATATAAAAAGTAAAAAAATGAAGGTTCTCCTATTCACTTTCTTGATCTTCTTGTCACTTGGTTATTTAATAATCGAAAGATTAGATGTAGTTCCCTCATTAGCTTATGCTCTAAGTAGTAACATAATCTCTACAATTTGGTTGATTATTACAGGAGTAGTAGGACTGGGTGTTTATTCAAGGAAAAACAATTTTTTAAGTCTAGTGCTTAAAATCTTATTTACATTTGTAGTCATAACAATGGGTTACAGTAATTTTTATTTGATGTCTGTCAATGAGTTTCCACATAGAATCAGTTCATTACTCTTTATTGTAATTTTTGTCATCAATTTAAGTATTATTGCGAATATGACAAGAAGAACAAAACAAGGTACACGATGGTATGGACAGGCCCTGGGTCTTAAAAAGTTTATTGAAGTGGCCGAGCGTGATCGTTTGATTCAATTAGTCGAAGAAACACCGACGATTTTTTATGATGTCTTACCATTTGCTTATGTACTTGGTGTAACAGATGTATGGTCAAAGAAATTTGAAAGTATCGCGATTGAGCCACCACAATGGTATCGTGGAAATAATTTAAACAATTTTAATAGTTACTATCTATGGAGTTCTATGAACCGTTCTCTTTCTAGTATGCAACAGTCCATGACTTCTGTTCCGGCACCTAAAGCGCAATCATCTGGCGGCGGTAACTTTAGCGGTGGGGGATTTGGTGGTGGCGGTAGTGCTGGTGGCGGTTTTGGCGGAAGTGGTGGTGGCGGATGGTAAATCATTACTTGAAACCCTATCGACTTAAGGCAATACTAGCAATTTTTCTAAAATTTCTAGAAGCAGTTTTTGAATTAATGCTTCCTTTTTACATGGTAAAGTTAATCGATATCGCGTTTTTAACTGGAAATACTGAACAGATATTGGTGATTATTTTAAAGATGTCAGGTCTGACAATACTGGGTTATGTTTCTTCTATGACATGCCAATATTTAGCTTCAGATATCTCTCAAAAGATGGCTGGAAATATTAGGACAGACTTATATCATAAAATTGTTGAGTTTAAGGTTAACGAATTTCAAGTTTTTTCTAAAGAAGGATTACTCACAAGAATGAGTCTAGATGTTAATAATGTGCAAGATCTTGTAGCGCGTACGATTCGATTAGCTGTACGAGCGCCTTTCTTGATGGCAGGTAGTCTTTTTGCAATGTATAAAATTAGTCCCAAGTTAGGGCTTATCTTGCTGAAATCTTTTCCAGTTTTTGTCATATTTGTTTCATTATTTATGTATTTATCCAAGAAATATCATCAATACTCACAAAAGTTACTTGATCAGTTTAAAACGCATTTTGGTAAAGTGATTGAAGGAATGCGCTATGTCAGGGCTTTTAATATGCAAGAACATGAGGCAATACAATTAAGTGATATGAACCACTCTTATTATAAGAGTCAGATTAATATTGGTCGGGTAAGTTCTGTTTCAACACCCCTAATTGTACTGATGATGAATCTCATTTTAGCTTACCTTATTTATTTAGGGGCGATAGAAATTAGTTACGGAACAATGACACAAGGAGAAATGCTTGCAATTATCAACTATTGTACACAGCTTGTAATGACTTTAATTGTATTTACGAATCTCGTGCTAATTTTTGCTCGAGGTATCGTTTCTTCGCAAAGAATCGAAGATGTACTCAATTATGAACTTGATTTTTATCAAGGTGATGAAGTTCTAGGTGATGTCATTGAATCAATAGAGTTTATTAATGTGAGTTATCAAACAAAGGACAAGACAAAAATATTGGAAAATGTTTCCTTTAAGCTTAACCAAGGAGAGTCTTTGGGCATTGTCGGTTTGAGTGGCAGTGGTAAGACCACGATTTTGAATCTTATCATGCGTTTTGTAGAACCAACAGAAGGTATGATAAAGGTTAATGGTGTAGAGATATCTAAATATAATTACGAGAACTATTTAGATAAGATTGCTTTTGTTACTCAAACACCCTTGTTTTTTAATGATAGTTTAGAAAAAAATATTGCTTTAAATCAAGACGTTAATATCAGCGAACATCTCGTTCGTGCTCAAGGAGCAGAAATCTTAGAAAAAGGAATGGACTACGAACTTTATGACCAAGCCGCCAACTTATCAGGAGGGCAAAAACAACGCGTAAGTGTTGCGCGCGCTTTTGCGAAACCTTCTTCTATCTTCATTTTAGATGAGGCTTTAAATGGACTTGATAGAAAGACAATGAGAGCAATACAAGATGAAATTCTTCATTTACCACAACAACTCATTGTGGTAAGTCAAAACATCTCTTTCTTATCGAAATTTGATAAAGTACTGGTATTGGCTGACAAAAAAGTTCAAGGATTTGGTACGTTTTCTGAGGTGAAAGATACAGAGGTCATCCAGAAAATTTCGGAAATGGCGGTGCAACTATGATTTTTATTCTAATTATATTAGGCTTTTTAAGCACTGCTTTTTATGCACTTACACCATACGTAATCGGTGAAACAATTGATCTTATGAATTATGGTATGACTGATTTTACAATCATAAAAGCAAAAGTACTTTTGATCGTTGGATTATACCTTCTTAGTTTTGTTACAACAATCTTCCTTAATTTACTCTCTCAAAAGTATGCGGCCAAGCATAGTGAAAAATTAAGAAGAAAATTGATTGATAAGACACTGAAAGTACCTTTCTCCAGATTTGATATCATGAACCATTCACAAATCAATAACTATTTATCATTAGATAGTAATTTAGTTTTGGATGGTCTTGCAATTTTTTTAACCCAAGCAATTACGGGTGTTTTTACAATTATATTAGCGTTGATTTTAATGTTGCGAACGAATGTAAGTTTGACATTAATTGTCTTGATCGCATCCCCTTTTATCTATAAGGCCTCAAAGTACTTGGCGGTTCAATCAAAAAAAGCTTTTGAAGCACAACAAGCCTCTTTTGACCAAATGATCGCCTTAACAAAAGATCATTTAGATAATGAAGTTATAATGAAAGCATATCAGTACCAAAAGACTGCAAAAATAGATTTTGAGCAGACAAATACAGCTTTAAATTATCATTCACGGAGAGCCCAAATCTTTTCTGCATTTGTTAATCCAAGTACGCGTTTTTTAAATAATATCTTATATGTGCTTATTGCGGCCTTAGGCGCATATTTAATGTCAAACAGCGCCATAACAGTAGGGGCAATGATTAGTTTTGTATCCTATTCTTTAATGTTTAGTAAGCCAATCAATGAGTTAAGTAGTGCGATGGGGCAAATTAGCGCAGCGCAGGCAGCAGATGGTAGAATTCAAGAATATTTAAAACTCAATGAAGAAATTGATGAAGGTAAAGCGGTAACAGTAAAACAAAAGGATATTCAGTTTAAGGATGTTTGTTTTTCTTATGTAAAAGGGAATCCGCTTATTGATAATTTTAATCTAGATATAAAGAAAAATAGTAAGATTGCAATTGTCGGTCCAACAGGTGCAGGGAAATCAACAATTATTAATTTACTCATGCGTTTTTATGAACTCGACTCTGGCACAATTTATTTAGGTGATGATGACATTCAAGCGCTCTCTCTATCGAATAGTAGAGAACATATATCAATTGTCCTACAAACCCCGTGGGTATTTACTGGTACTGTATATGACAATATTCGTTATAGTAATCCAAAAGCGAGTGATGAAGAAGTGGAGCAAGCTGCTAAGAAAGCAAGAGCGCATCAATTTATTATGCAGATGGACCAAGGCTATCAAAGTGTGATAAATGAAAACCTATCACTCGGAGAAAAGCAAAGAATCTCTATTGCGAGAGCACTTTTAATAGAACGTCCAATTTATATTTTGGATGAAGCAAGCAGTAATTTAGATGCAGTCACTGAAAAGCAGATTCAATCTGTTTTTGACGATATCATGAAAAATCACACCAGCTTCTTTGTGGCACATCGATTAAATACTGTTGTAGATGCTGATCAAATAATTTTTATGAATGAAGGAAAAATAGAAGAAATTGGTACACATGACGAATTGATGAATAAAAAAGGACTTTATTATCAGATGTATCA
>DATBUC010000095.1:0-3301 GCA_036516515.1 Erysipelothrix sp.
TACGAACATAATCAGCATAGGTTAATGCCGGGTAAATATGACCACCACTTCCACCAGTGACAATACAAATCTTCATCGATTACCCTCCTACAAATTTTCTTGATCGATTTTAAGATGCTCATAAGCTTTTGCTGTTACAACACGACCTCTGGGTGTTCTATTAATAAACCCAATTTGCAATAGATAGGGCTCATAAACATCTTCTAAGGTCATGGTTTCTTCAGAGATTGACGCAGCAATGGCTTCTATTCCAACAGGTCCTCCAGCAAAACGCTCGATAATACCTAGTAAGTAGCGAATATCAACATCATCAAGACCCATTTCATCAATTTTAAGTCTTTCTAGGGCATGTTGTGTAATGGCTAAATCAATCAGATTATCATTGAGCACTTGGGCAAAATCACGAACACGACGAAATAAGCGATTAGCAATACGGGGTGTTCCCCGAGATCGACGGGCAATTTCCCAAATCGCATCTTCTGTGATTTCACTCCCCAAAACTTTAGATGTTCGCAATACAATTGCGAACAATTCCTCTACGGAATAGTATTCTAATTTCGAAACAATACCAAAACGGTCTCTTAACGGCGATGATAAATCACCTGCCCGTGTTGTGGCCCCGACCAGTGTAAAAGGCGGCAAATCAATTTGAATACTTCGTGAAGAAGCATCTTTACCAACAATTAAATCCAAAGTAAAATCTTCCATCGCAGGGTATAAAACTTCTTCTACCGCTTTAGGAAGGCGATGAATTTCATCAATAAACAAAACATCACCGGGTTCAAGCATAGATAAAACAGCGGCAAGATCGCCACTGCGTTCAATACTTGGCCCACTGGTGACTTTGATTTGTGATTGCATCTCATTGGCAACGATATGCGCCAAAGTCGTTTTACCCAAGCCAGGTGGACCATAGAAAAGTAAATGGTCCAACGTTTCATTTCTTGCCTGAGCAGCTTTCATAAAAATAGACAAATTGTCTTTTAAATCATGTTGACCTACATATTCTTTGAGTGATTGTGGACGAAGATGTTCTTCATCCATATTATCGATAATTTCTCCTGACAAAATGCGACTCATGAACGACCACCTTTACGACTGTGTAATAACTGCAAGCCTTTTTTAACCAAGTTATCTAAACTTTTATCTTCAATTTGAATGAGCTCATTCTTTATCCCATTCAATTCATTTTGTTTAAATCCCAGTTCACTTAAAGCGAATAGTGCTTCATCAATCGTGCTATGTGAAGCTGTATATTGTTCTTTTAATTCTGGTCTGACAAACTTTCCTTTTAAATCAAGTAAAATTTGTGACGCAGTTTTCTTACCAATTCCAGGTAAGGTAGTAAGATATTTAAGATCTTCATCTTCGATGGCAGTAATAAAGCGTTCACCAGAAGTTTTGGATAAAATGCTGACCGCTGTTTTAGGACCAATCCCCTTAACATTGATAATTTCCGTAAAAACATCCTTTTCATCGACTGTCTTAAAACCAAATAAAATCAGGGCATCTTCGCGTACATGCTGATAAGTATAAACAACCTGTTCTTTATTTAAAGCATAATCAAAAGGACGTGCTACAAAAATTTGGTATCCAATACCCGCATTCTCCAATATAATATGGTCTGTATTTTGACTACAAACCACACCTTTAATAAATGCAATCATGCCATCACCTTTCTATTCTACCATACCATCATCAAAAATAAATTGAACATCTTCTAAAATAACAGTATCGCCATTTTTTACACCACGATCACGGAGTGCTTTTTCAATACCCAGTTTTTTCAAACGCAAGGCAAATTGAACAACAGATTCTTCAGTATCAAAATCAAATTGGCTGAAAGTCGTATGAATTAATTCACCATAAAGCATCCAAGTATCTTGATTAATACGTTCAATTTCATAGTCAAGTTCGGGTGCATGATATTTATAGACTACTGTTTCACTTTGTTCAATAATATGTTCTTTTGGCAATGTATCCAATAAATCAGCAAGACGATATAACAAGGGTTTAGTTCCTTCATTCACAAGCGTGACTAAAGGAAATACTTCTACATCAGGATAAATTTCCTTAAAACGCGCTAAATTGGCTTCAGCCTCGTCCATATCCATTTTATTTGCAGCAACAACCATTGGTTTGTTTAATAATTTAGGATCATATTTCTCTAATTCTTCATTAATAACGCGGTAATCATCGACTGGATCGCGACCATCTTCTGCGCCCATATCAACCACATGAACTAAAACACGACAGCGTTCAATATGTTTGAGGAAAACATGACCTAAACCTTTTCCTTCATGCGCATCCTCGATCAGACCCGGTAAATCAGCGACCGCATAGGAGCGCAAATCATCTGTTTGCACAATACCTAAATTGGGCACGAGGGTTGTAAAATGATATTCTGCAATTTCAGGTTTAGCACGTGAAATAACAGAAAGTAGTGTGGATTTCCCAACGGAAGGATAACCTATCAATCCGACATCAGCCAAGAGTTTTAATTCAATTTTCAATTCTTTTTCTTGGCCCTTCATGCCTTTTTCGCTAAAATGTGGCGCAGGATTATTAGACGTAGCAAAGCGAATATTACCACGGCCACCTTTGCCGCCATAAGCGACAACAAATTGCTCACCATGTTCGGTTAAATCCGCAATCGCAATATCTTGTTCTTTATCAAAAACAACGGTTCCAATAGGCACTTTAAAAACAAAGTCTTTGCCATCTCTTCCTGCCATTTTTTTAGGCTTACCGTTTTCACCGTTCTCAGCTTTAATAATTTTATTAAAACGCAAATCTAAAAGTGTGGATTTATTTGAATCTGCTTCAAAGATGATGTGACCACCACGCCCACCATCACCACCATTAGGTCCTCCTAATGGCACATGAGCTTCTTTACGAAAAGATGTGAGGCCATCGCCACCTTTTCCTGCTCTTACTGTTATTTCTACTTGATCAACAAACATAAGACGCCTCCTTTTTAAAATAAAAAGCCCCATATCGCAATATGGGGCTATTAATTAAGCAACTGGATAAACTGAAACGCGTTTACGATTTCTGTTGATGTGTTCAAATTTCACAACACCATCAACCTTCGCAAATAAGGTGTCGTCACCACCGCGTCCGACATTTTCTCCTGGATGAATTTTTGTTCCACGTTGACGATAGATAATTGCGCCAGCTTTAGCGAATTGACCATCTGCACGTTTTGCTCCAAGACGCTTCGAATGGGAATCACGACCGTTTTTCGAGGATCCAACCCCTTTTTTCGATGCGAAAAATTGTAAGTTTAATGTAAATTTCA
>DATBUC010000096.1:0-1883 GCA_036516515.1 Erysipelothrix sp.
CCTGTGCTTGCCTATAGACTTCAAAACGAAAACCCACATTTTGGACGATTCCAGAGAAAAAAACATGCTTGCAGACTTGCTCTGAAGGTTCAAAGTCATCTTTTATTCGATTCGCAACATCACTTTGAAATAGCTTACTTAATCGACGAAAAATCACCATCACCCCTTTTTCTTTATCATACCATGTATCATTTTTTTAGCACAAAAGAAAAGACCAATACTTAAAATAAAAGGTACAGTATTGGTCTGAATAGGCATTATTAATTTTTTTATTTATTGCGTTTACTCATAATATAGATAATCACGCCAGCTGCAAGTAAGATCAGAGCCGCGTAAAGACTTTGATTACTCATACCAAGCGCAGGAATAATGGGCTGATCTAAGTCTTGGGGTCCTTCTGGTGTGATCACTTCATTGGGTTTTTCTTCTTGTATCACTTCCTTATTATTTATAATTTTAACAATCATCGGTGCTGGTTCGCCTGCTTGCACCGATGCTATTTCAAAAGTAGGGTTTACTTTTAAAGCTTGATACCCTTTTAATGGACTGCTTTCAACCAGCGTATAGTGCCCTGGAGCCAGTTGATCATAAATAATGTGACCTTCTTGGTCAGTGTAGTTTGTCTCTCTATCATTTAAACTAAAACCTACATTTGCTAATGCATTGTTATTGTCGTCTGTTTTTTCAACGATAACCTTTTGTTTATAGTTACTAAAGACCAAGGGTTCTAACTTGACAATAGGATAGCCTGCTTCGTTGTAAGTGAATTCATCGTAATCTGTGAGGTTCTTTTCAACAGTAAAGGAAACTTTATTTAAACTATTGAGAATATAGTTGTGGGCAGCTTGACTTTGGATTAAGTTGTAAGTGCCAGGTTTGAGATCTTTCACTGTGATGGTCTTTTGATCAATTTGATAATCTTTTTGCCAATCTTTTTGACTTAATTGCCATACACCCGTTTCTAGTGGTGTTTCATCTTTGCCATCAAGTAAACTAATGTCTTGATAAGCATATGTCACCCGCAGTGTATTTTGACTGACTGTCTTTTCATCGTTTAAGGCTTGCGCAACGATTTCAAAGTCAATTGTCTCATCAACCAAGATGGCGCCATCAACTGAATCAACATAAATACGATACTTACCAGGACTTAAGTTTTCTGCCTGCAGTTGACCGTTAACAAGCGTCATATCAGTTTTGTCTGTTTCATTTACCAAACTGTAATGTGCGCTGATATCTAATTGTACTTTACCGTAAGGATCAATGACATCAACCATGACGGACCCTTTATAGTTAATATAATCATCTAGCACAATTAAAGGTCGTTTATTGATGGTTTCATCATGTTCATCCGTTATGGTAAAGTCGTAAACCGCTTCATTTAATATGGTTTTTTCTGGCGCTTGAACTTGTGTCAGACGATAGTTACCTTTTCCAAGCCCGACAAGGGTGAAATACTTATCATCTAAGTCTTCGTTAAGACCAAAGTTCTCATAATTCTCTACAGTAACCCACTCGTTATTAATGAAGGTTTCAAGTTTGAATTGAGCATCTTTGTAAATTTCATCACGATTGGGGTTTGTATTTTTGAATTTCACCTCTGCATAGTGATTTTCTAGAGTGCCCGCATCAACAACAGGATAATCATTTTCATTTTCATCAGCAATCTCAAAGGCGACTTTTTCTTTTGAAATTAAGTGGTTTTCATCACTTTTTGTTTCTATAAAGGTGTAAGCCCCTGGTGAAAGTAAATCTAATTGAATCATACCAGCACTGTCTGTCGTTAACTTTTCTTTTATGAGTTGATCATTATGGTAGAGATTAAATTCAATCCCTGCAAGTGCTTCATTTGTTTCTCCTGATATCTTTTCAAACTTGACTTTACC
>DATBUC010000097.1:0-4523 GCA_036516515.1 Erysipelothrix sp.
AAGATTAATTTGCGTTGGTTCTGATAAATCTTTATACCCTAAATGACGTAAGTTACTGCTTGCACTGGCTTGACCTTGTTCTGTTAAACTACGAATAAGATTCACAAAATCTTCTTCTTCAAGATTGACTTCAAAAGCCCCTGCCAACATTGCCGTATCTACACTAAAGGCTTGTTCTAAGGAACCCAATATATCAGACATTTTACCTTCTACTTGCGTGACAATACTATTTTGTACTTGCCCCATAACAAGACTTAAACTTTCTTGCATATAAGTTGTAAAGTAGTTTTGAATGATTGTTGTAAGGGTTTGGGCAATCTGCGTCTCTTGATTGAGCGCTTCAAATTGTTTGATCAACTGAGCTTGAACATCTGCTCGATTGATATATTCCTGAAAGTTATTGACCCAAGCTTCTAAGTCCTCCACATTATTAGCCTCTTGCTCTTTGACAAAATCAGTCATCACTTGGGTCAAAATTGCTTGTATTTCCTCTGTTGGAACTTTAATCTGACCTGCAATCGAAGAAGCCAGTTTTTCTAATTCTAAAGGAGGAAGCGCACTGATATCAAAGTCAAGATCAAAATCAGAAAAATCAAGATCAACCGCTGAAGTATCAAAATTAAAGGCATTTTGAATCATTGCCTCATCAATTGTTACGAAGTCCTCTAACTTGAATAACTCACTGGGATCCAAGGCTTCTGTTTGTTCAAATGGTTTGCCAGTGAAAATATTTGTTTTCGGATCTTTTAACTGTGCTTTAACGACATCATATTCTTGGGCATTTTTAATCAAAGTCTCAGTCAAATCATTACGATAATAAATTCCTGTACCCAACATCGGTGTTTTTGTTTCTTCATTTTTTTGTACAACACCCACAATTTTTAAGTCCATACCGTTTTTAATGATTTTATCCATAACCTTTTTATCATCAGATTGATCAACCCAAAACTGATAGTTCTCGTCATATTTATATTTTTCTGCAGGATTGATCACTTTAAATTTAGTATCTAAAATCGCTTGATAGTTAATCACTTCGTGTTTATCTTCTTCAATTTTTACTTCTTCATTATTAATAAAATCTTCAAACAGTTTTTCTAAGGCAGAACGATCTTTGAGACCTAATGTATAAAGTGTCGTATCAGTTAAGCCACCATTATCCATTAACACAACAACGGCTTCTTCTTTACTGCTTGGCCAACGACCCGCCACCACATCATATTGCGTTTCAAATAATTTGGGGTCACCTGGTAATTCATTAAAATTACGCATACCCATATCGCCAGCACCTGCGATCATATCAAGACCGCCCATTTCGCCAAAACCATAAGAAGAAAATATCTTATCAGGGTTAACTTGACGCAGGTTCGCTTTTTCATTTTCTAAAAATATTTCCGGGGTAATACCATACTTATACTGAATACTTTTTACATAGGGATTAATTTTATCCCCTTGCGTTTCAATATATGTTTTAAAACTCTTTAAATCATTCTTGTTTTGATGGGAAAACATTGACGTAATCGTATTAAAAACAGGTAACTCACCCTCTTTAACCTCGGGCTTTTCACTGACATTGGGTTGACTCTTATCATCCCCGCCTCCCATAAAGCTGGTAATATCAATACCCGAGGAATCAATCGTAAGCGGATAAGCACTCATTGTCTCTTGTTCAATCCCTTCAATATAGAGATTGATACCGCTGGCAAGCGCTAAAATAGCGGCAATCCCAATAATACCGATTGATCCTGCAACTGCAGTAATAAAAGTACGGCCTTTTTTAGTCATTAAATTACTGATAGATAAAGAAATTGCCGTTAAAAAGGACATGTTTTTCTTTTTAGTTTTTACTTCTTTTTTAGTAACACTGGCCTGCTTGGCTTCATAAGGATTACTATCACCAATCACTTCACCATCTTTAAGTTCAATGATTCTATTGGTGTATTCATGAGCCAGTTCAGGGTTATGGGTAACCATGATTACTAAACGATCTTGAGCTATCTTTTCGAGTAATTTCATTACTTGATCTGATGTGTTACTATCTAGGGCTCCTGTAGGTTCATCAGCTAAAACAATCTCTGGGTCATTAATCAAAGCCCGGGCAATCGCAACCCGTTGCATCTGTCCCCCTGAAAGTTGCGTCGGCAGCTTATAGATATGATCTTTAAGGCCAACTTCCTCTAAAGCAGCAACGGCTTTCTCTTTTCGTTCTTTTTTACTGACACCACTTAAGGTTAACGCTAATTCAACATTCGCTAAGATGCTTTGATGTGGAATTAAATTATAGCTTTGGAAAACAAAACCAACCCGGTTATTACGATAGCGATCCCAATCCGAAGATTTGTACTGTTTGGTTGAGACACCATCAATTAATAAATCACCTGCATCATATTGGTCTAATCCTCCAATAATATTTAACATCGTTGTTTTTCCTGAACCAGAGGCACCTAAAATAGAGGCGAACTCATTTTCCCTAAAAGAAATAGACACCTCATTTAATGCATTCTGGACAAAATCTTTACTACGATAAGACTTTGTTATTTTTCTTAATTCCAACATACATATCACCTTTTTCTCCCTTATATTATACGTTAAGAAGTTGTTCTAGACTAGTAACACACCACAATAGATTAAGTTAAATTTTGTGATACGTATGTAATAAAAAAAAGCAGATTAATTAAAACCTGCTTTTTTAAAAAATTATATTGCTTCGTGGAATGTACGACTGATAACTTCTTCTTGTTGTTCTCTTGATAAGCGGGTAAAGTTTACAGCGTAACCTGATACACGAATGGTAAGTTGAGGGTATTCTTCTGGATTTTCCATTGCATCTCTTAAAAGATCTTGATTTAAAACGTTGACGTTTAAGTGATGAGCTTGTCCAACAGGTCTTGTTGGATCTTCAACCAACTTAGCATAGGTCTCCTCTGCTACATTAGCTACTTCAACTTCATGATTTTCATCATTAATTTGAGGGAAAATACATTCCGTACAAACTTTCAATGATTGCGTAAGGATTTCACCATTATTATCAAAATCAACCTCTACTGTATGAAGGTCATCTTTATGTTTAATCCCCTTATCACAAAGTCCACAAATTGCAATGTTATAACTGTTTTCCATTTTACTGCCTCCTTTGTATTTATAGAATAGCAAATGCAATAATCATTATCAATGCGCTTTCATGATTGCTTTTAATATTATGATAATTTTGCCTTAAATCATTTTTTTCAAGAATTTTCTCTCATTGCTTGTGTAATTATTAGTTTTTGTAACTAGTTAACAGATTCTTCTTGATTATTTTACATCACATGTGAATCTCCTTATTTCATGCACATATAAATAATAAAAGGTCTCAATCTGACGATTAAGACCTTGATTATATTTATCGACCTAATTGTTTATCAACGGCATTTCTAACAAATTCAACATTAGGACCAAAGACGATATGAATATGATTTTTTGATGGGAAGAAAATTCCTGATGTTCCTGATTTCTTTAAATGATCTGCATCAACTTGTTCTAAGTCTTTCAAGTCAATTCTTAAACGCGTAACACAGTTTTCAACATACACGATATTATCACGACCACCAAGACCTTCGATGACAATTTCAGCAACTTCATCATATTTCTTATCTGCCAAGAGTGAGGAGAATTCAAGTGATCCTTCTTCACGTCCTGGTGTTGGAATATTATACTTAACAATTGCCCATTTAAAGACAAAGTAAGTGATGATTGCAAGGGGAATACCTACAATAAATAAATTATACCAACGTGTGTTTTCATACATTAAACCAAAAATTACAAAATCAAAGATTGTTCCACGAATATAACCAACACCTGTTTTTAGCAATGCTAAGAAAACGGCTCCTGTTGCTGCCAATAGAATATAGACTAAGAACAGCATCGGTGCAATAAACAGGAATGAGAACTCCATTGGTTCGGTAATATTACCTAAAAATGGCGTTAGAACCATCGTAATGATAATCCCTTTAACCAGCGCTTTATTTTCTTCAAAGGCTGTATGATACATTGCCAGACCAATTGCTGGAATCATAAAGAGCGTTACAAGCATTTGGTTTTGGGCCATGAACTTTGTAAGTTCTGGTAACATTGACCAGGCTTCATGATTTGGACCCAGTTCAAAGAGAACTTTGTTTAAGGCTGGTAATACCCCAACGATATTTTCGCCAGCAATCATGTAAGTTCCACCCGCTTCGGTAAATCTTAGCATTGCACTCCATACGTGGTGTAAACCAAATGGAATTAAACCACGAACCATGACGATATTTAAGAATACTCCTTTATTGCCTGACAAGATAATACCTGATAAAGCAATTAATCCTTTAGTTAAGAATTGCCAGAACCATGGAATGATTAAACCAACAACAATGGTAACTGCAATTGAAATAATCGGTACAAACTTCGTTCCACTAAAGAACGCAAAGGCAAGTGGTAATTCTTTGTCATAGTAACGATCAGCCATGGTCGCTCCAATCAGACCACTGATAATACCACCCAATACATCC
>DATBUC010000098.1:0-3922 GCA_036516515.1 Erysipelothrix sp.
CAAGGAGATATAAAGGGTGGAGATGAAAGTATTGTCTAAATAAGTAAAAGAGGGATAATGGATATCGCTGATATAGAAGATACGACCTCTAACCCGTCCCAATCTATACTGGTGACGGCTAAGAATCCTGGAACTACAACATTTGTTGTTTCTGGAAAAGGAGAAGATTTAAATGGAACGGGGTTTACTTTTTATGAAGAAATAACCATAGAGGTATATGAAAAGAAAACCTCAAATCCACCTTCTCAAGGAGTCGATGATCCTTCAAGACCTGGTTATACGGAATCTAAACCAGAACCTCAAGCGCCGCAAGAAACAGAAGCTGAGAAGGCTGAGAGACTTGAGAGGGAGAAGAAGGAAGAGGAAGAGCGTAAAAAGGCTGAAATAGAGGAAAGTAAGAAAGTACCTCTAGTTTCTTCGATTAATGTTATTTCTGCTTCGGATAAGTTGAACGGTGAGGTTCTCAAGACAATTGAAACTGAGAGTGAAAAGTTTGATTATGAGTATACTTTACCGCGTCGTATTGATGCGTTTAAGTTGGATTTGAAGTCTGATGCGAATTTAGATTATGTCAAAGATCATAAATTTGCGGATGGTGAGAATGAGAAGAAAATTGTTGTGAAGGCTCATAATGATGATTTTGAACAAACAATTAATATTTTAATTAAGCGTAATACTGATACTTATGTTGAGCGTAAGGTTGGCGATAAGTCTTTAGCTGTTTATGAAGATGAGTTGTTAGATGCGTTAATGAAGGAAAAAGGTTTTGAGCGTAAAACCTTTAAAGAGGGCGATCAAGAAGTATCATATTTTACTAAAGGTAAAGTAAATATGCAGCTTTTAGTTGATGATAAGAATAATGGTCAATGGTATTTATTAAATGATAAAAATGAAGCTGTGAAACCATTAGCGATGGTTCTTGATAAAGATGGTAATGTTTTATTTATATTAGAAGCAAATGAAGAGATGCGTAAAGAGACATTGCATGGCAATAAATATGAAACTAAATCACGTGATTTAGGTAAGGAATTTGCCAATATAGATAAAGAATTAAAGATTGAAAACAAGTATGGTGCATGGGAATTTGCTGATGGTGAAATCGTATGGGCGATGAATGAAAATCTTGAAGAGGGACTTTACCATATTGCTAATGATGGTACAATTAAAGCCGCTGTTGTCGCTTTTGATCAAGTAGATGGTAAGATGAAGAACATTGCTTTAGGAACATCGATCGCATTAGTTGGTCTGATTGCAGCTAACATTGCTTATTTTGTTGTTACGAAAACAAAGAAAGATGAAATTATTTAAAAAAGGGGATTTATCCCTTTTTTTATTGGAGGTAAGATGTCACAAAAATATTTTATGATCAACGAAGTTGCTACATTGCATAATATGACACGTAAAACATTACATCATTATGATAAAATCGGTTTGTTTTCTCCTGAATTTACTGATGAAAAGACAGGATATCGCTACTATAAACGTGAACAATTCCCTTATTTAAAGGAAATTATTTATCTAAAGGACTTAGGATTTAATCTTAAAGAGATAAAGTACTTGTTAGAGTATCGTGACTTTGAGATTTTGATTGAAGCGCTAAAGGGACGGTTAGAAGATGTAGATGAAAATATTAAACAAATGATGAATACAAGAAATGATTTGCTATTTTTGATCGATCATTATGAAACAGTAAAACATCTTGATGAGCGGGATTTATATCAACCCAGTGTGCGTATTTTCCCTGAGCGCATCATCTGTTATCAAGAAGCTGATCAAGAAAGTAATGAAGGCGTGATGCTTGCTTATCGAAAAATTTTAAGATCATTAAGTGAACGAAATTTATTAACACAGATGGCCTACGGTTCAGTATATTTCCCTGATAAAGTAGGTGCATTTATTAGTTTGCCAGTGTCTTTAAACTTAAAAAATGAGACTGTATTAGCTGAAGGCAAATATATTACAATGTATAAAAAAGGGAGTTATTTTGATGAAGCATCGCGACTATATCTGAAAAAGTGGTTGGCTGACAAAGGGTATGAAATAGACGGTCCTTTTATTGATTTTAGTTTGATTGATTATACCTTTACACAAAATGAAGAAGAGATGATTCAAGAGTTGCAGATTAAAGTCAAATAATTTTGACTATGCCCTTAGGGGATAGCTTAGAATAAAGAAGAAAGAAAAGGATGATAATATGAACAAAATGATTGCTTACGCAGTAAGACCTGATGAGTTAGCTGCATTTGAAAAATTTAGTAAGGACTTAAATATTGAGCTTACAATGGTCAATGAAAACATGTCAGAAGAAAACGTTCATTTGGCTGAAGGTTTTGAGGCGGTTTCGATTCTTGGTAATTGTGATGCCAGCGCTAAAAATATTGAAACATTAGCACAAGGTGGAACCAAATATTTAGCCTCAAGAAGTGCCGGATTTAATAATGTTGATACAGAAGCAATTAAAGCACATGGACTTCGCTTCTCTAATGCAACTTATTCAGAAGACTGCGTTTCAGACTTTACCGTTTTACATGTCTTAATGGCGGTAAGACAAATGAAGAAAATTATGAAAAGAGGAGAAATGCAAGACTTCTCACTTCCAGGAATCCAAGGAAAAGAAATGCATAACCTTACCTTTGGAATCGTTGGAACAGGAAGAATCGGTGCCTCAACCGCACGCAAATTGAGCGGCTTTGGTGGTAAAATCATTGCACAAGATGTCTATGAAAATGAAAGTTTGAAAGATATTTTAACTTATGTCAGTCTTGATGAATTATTAACGACAGCCGATGTCATTATTCTTCACGCACCTTTATTTGACTCAACTTACCACATGCTCAATAAAGAAACCTTAGCAAAAACTAAAGAAGGTGTGATTATCGTCAATACATCGCGTGGCGAATTGATTGATACAAAAGCTCTCATTGAGGCTTTAGACTCAGGTCATGTCAGTGCATGTGGTCTTGATGTCGTTGAGGGCGAATTAGGTGTATTCCATGTAAACCATCGCAATTCAAACCTTACCGACCATAACTTAGCTTACTTACGCCAACATCCTAATGTTGTTGTTTCACCACACGCAGCCTTCTATACTAATCAAGCTGTTTCAGATATGGTAGAAGTTGCTTTAACTTCACTGTCAGGATTTATGAATGATAATGAAAGTAAATGGGAAATAAAGCTATAATAAAAAACAAAAGGATTAACTCAATTTATTGAGCTAATCCTTTTTCTTTGTTTATTTGTTAGGTAGTTTATTATTTTTAATGACCTCAGCCATCCAGAAACTACTCTTTTTAGGGGTACGTTTGAAGTTATCTTCAATGTCAACGCGATAGAAACCATAGCGGTTTTTATAAGCATTGAGCCAGCTCCAACAATCGACAAACGTCCATAAATGATAACCAAAGCAGTTGGCACCATCTTGAATGGCTTTATTGAGCCAATAGAGATGGTCATGAATAAATTCAATGCGATAGTCATCTTGAATGATACCATTTTCATCGGCAAAGCGTTCTTCACCTTCAACGCCCATACCATTTTCAGAAAGGAACCAAGGGATATTGTTGTAGTCATTCTTAAGGGTCATGGCAATATCGTAAACACCTTTTTCATAGATTTCCCACCCACGGTGTGGATTCACTTTTTTATCAGGCCAGTTGTAGCCTCGGACTAAATCACCCCGACTTTGAATTGGGCGTTTGCCGTCTGGTTGGTGTTGTACACGCAGTGGTTGATAGTAATTAACCCCTAAGAAGTCGATACCGTAAGCTAAATAAGCTTCATCGCTTTCTTTTTTAACAGGCATTAAATCATTTTCTTTTAATATTTTTGTGAGTAGGGGATTGAAGTGACCCAAAGCAATTGGATCAAGTAAACTTTTAATATAGATTGCTTCTCCAATTTCCTGAGCTTCGAGGTTTTC
>DATBUC010000099.1:0-7552 GCA_036516515.1 Erysipelothrix sp.
AAACGCTTTTGGGTTCTGCACAAATGGTCCTGGAAACACAAAGCCATCCGGGGGTTTTAAAAGATAATGTGTGTTCCCCAAAAGGAACCACAATTGAGGCTGTAGCCATGCTTGAAAAAGAGGGGTTTCGCCATGCACTTATAAGTGCTATGGATGCATGTGTAAAAAAATCTGAAAAAATGACTAAATAGGAGAAGATAAGAATGTCAGAAAAAATTAAAAAAGCAGCCCCCAGTGCAATTACAATTACAATTGCGGCAATCATTTGTAATATTGTCTGGGGAACACCATTTAAATTACTTAAAATTATGAATGAAGAATTAAGTGTTACGAAAGCAGCGTTGGGTGATCGCTTTTTAGCGCAAGCCATAACTGTTGTCTCAATTCGCTTTTTTCTTGCAGGAATCTTGACGCTATTATTTGCCGTAATTTTTAAGAAAGAAGATATCTTTGCAGTGTCGAAAAAACAATGGGGAGAAATTGCGATTATGGGGATCGTCTCCACAACCATTGCTTATTATTTCTTTAATATCGCTAATGTTACGATTGTTTCTACCATCAACTCAACTATTGTGGCACAATCTACTATATTCTTTGGCGTTATTTTGGCACATTTCTTTTATAAAGATGATAAATTAGATGCACGAAAGATGACGGCTTTGATTATTGGATTTGCCGGTTTAATCATTTCGCAATTAAGTAAGGGGACAAGTATTAGTGAAATGTTTAATGGTGTGAGTTTTAAAGGGGAAGGCTATATGGCAATTTACGGTTTAGTTGCCGCAGTTGCGACCATGCTGTCTCGTCGCATTAGCTCAAATCTAGATAGTTTTGTGATGACAGGATGGAACCTTGTAATTGGTTCAGTGCTCTTGTTTTTAATTGGACTGATGATGGGTGGCGATTTATCACTTGTTACATGGACATCAAAAGGAATAATACTTCTGGTTGTCTTAGCGCTGGCCTCAGCAATCCCATTTAGTCTTTGGTACTGGTGTGCACAGTATGCACCACTGAGTGAGTTATCGATGTATAAATTCATTATGCCTTTATCAGGGAGCTTACTTGCTGTATTATTAGGAGAAAAATTCACAGCACCCTTGGCGATTGGACTTGTCTTAGTTTGCTTATCAATAATCATGATTAGCAGACCTCAAAAACAAAAGATTTAAATGAAGCGGAGCAATCCGCTTTTTTTATAGTATAATTGTTGTCATAGTAGAAAATATAAAGGAGTCGATTATGACAATTTATTATCAATTCAGTGGCCCAAGTGATGAAAATAAAGGTTTTGATGATGTAACCTTAAGTTATTTAAAAGAAGATTGTAGTGCTGTCAAGCATGTATTGGTGATTGCATCAGATTTAAAAGATTATGCGACAACTGATTTTTACTTTCAGCAAAACCTTCCTTGGTTTAATCATTTTATTCCTGCTGGCTTTACGATGCATCTTTTAGATGGCCGTGTAAGTAAAAAACAAGCCCAAACTTTACTAGAAACAGCTGATTGTATTCATTTGATGGGAGGTTATACTGAGAACCAACAAGCCTTACTTAAACATTTTGAAGTCACTAAAGAAAAATTAGATAAGGCAGATGTCGTTTTTGGTACCAGCGCGGGAGCGATGGCATTAGGCCCCGTTTTAATGGGCACTCATGACCCCACTCTCATTATGCAAGGCTTGCAGTGCAGTCCTTTTGTGATTTGGCCACATTATGAAGCGAATTTAAAAGAAAAAATAATTGAACAAAGTGTCCAGTATCCTAATATGATCGCACTGGAAGATGATAGTGGACTGAGAATTGAGGGCACATCTTATCAATTTATAAATAAGGGGATTCATCAAATTAAGTAGAAACAAAAAAGTTTCTACTTTTTTTTAGGGAAAATTTAAACCATGTCTTAGTTATAAAAGGGAAGGAGTTGAGATGAAAAAACCAGCATACTTATTACTAGAACTTTTAACAGTTATTACGATCTTATTAATAATAGTCAATGATTTGCTTGTTATATATCCTAAGGAAAAAGAAGATGTTCTTTCACTTGCAGAAAGCGGTCTGGCTTATTTTACAAGCAATCCGCAAGTAGAGCACATCCATAAAGCAGGTTATGACTTATATTTTAAAACAGTAAAACCCTTATGCTATCAATTTACAATAAAAAAAGGAGACAAGATATATTATGAAACCCAAGTCTACCGTTAAAGAAGGGTTTATCTTACTTCACTTTTTGCTTGTAATGGTTTTGATTTTGACACAAATTATTTTATATCAACAACATATGACACAGTTAAATAATATGTCTGATCTCGCGAGAATAAGACATCAAAAAGCAATGTGTTTAAAATATAGTTTTTTTAAGGAGCTTTGCCCATGATTACTTATTATTTAAGTATGGACCAAAAGGGAAAATACCGTTTAGTAGGCTATGCGCAATCCTCTCGATTAATTGATGATGCGTACTGCTGTGACAGCAATATTGTGATTGCTAAATTTCAGTTTCCTTTTAAAATTTATCCACAATATAATGATGAAAAGCGGCTTGCTTTTTATCAGAGCTTACTACAACAAAGTTCTTATCGTACGCTTCATCAACAACTTGTTATCATGCAAAGTATGTCTGGTCAGTTTTCAGGCTGTGCGCAACGATTAGCAGCAAGAATGGAACTGGGATTGCGTTTTTCCCAAGCCTTACTGTTAGAAGGGTATCGCTTTCCTTTAACTGAGGTAAAACTATTTGCGAATGCAGAAAAAATGGCTACACTCAGTCGTGCGTTAAGTCAGCAATGTGAATTTTTAGAAAATAAAATACACTATAAAAAAGAACTTAAGGAACATCTTCGTTATCCTCTTATTTTATTAGTGATGACATTGTTATTAAGTGTCTATGTTTTTGTGTATATTTTCCCTAAATTGCAAGCAATCAATGCCAGCTTTAAGCATCAGTCCTTTTGGCAAAGCGCTCGTTTTAAAATTTTTATTGTAATGATTTTAGTGTTAGGCTTTGTGAGTTTTGATTTATACCGACGCCAAAAAACATTATTAGATAAAACACTATGCCGAATAAGTACACTTTATCCCCTGTTGTTGAGCGTTCATACAATCAACCTTTTGAGCTTAGGTGCCTCGCAAGTTAAAAACCACTATGATTTGTTTGGTTTTGTTGTGACAATGAGTCATAAAAAGCGAATTAAAGAAGATTTTAGCTTGATCCAGTCACTTTGGCAACAAGGCCATAGTGTCGAGATCATCTCAGAAATCTTAGTGGGTTTGCATCCAGAGTTGATTGCCTTACTGAAACAGCCAATCAGGATTGCAAGTTATCGCCATACGCAAAAGATGTTGCAAGAGGAATTAAATCGCGCATTAAAAAAGCGTTGCAATTTACTTGAGCCGATGATGATTGTGTTGATCAGTATATTTATTTTGTTTGTATTATTCCAAGTAATCAAGCCGATGGTGGATTATTATGACAGTTTTATTTAAAAGGAGTGTTTATGTTAGAACTATTTGATAATGGCATTGTTTACAGAAATGAAGTATTTAGCAGTTTAGATTCTATTGTTTTTTCTAAACATGAAGAAATTAGTATTACCGACTTTTGTTCAGATCTCTATTTTCATCCGATTCAACTTGATATTACTGCTGCCCATAAACGTAATTTGATCTTTGAAAAAACGTTAAGTTCTTATAATTTCAACTTACAAAAGTACCATTGGGAAGTCTTTCAACATGAAAAGATGGACCGGCAGCAATATATTTTAATACTCATACCAAAAAAGAGGCTGAATCATCTCTTAGACAATATAAAGAAAAATAAACTGAAAGTTAAAAAACATGAACCTTATTTTATGACGGTATTAAAGAGTCAGTTTATACAAGGGTTTCAGGGCATTGTCCTTGTTGATGAGGGAGCACTTTTACGAGTAGTTTATATGGAAGCATCTAAAATTGCTTACTATCGGGTAATACCGCGCTTTAATTTTAGTGCGATCGATAAGAGCATACTAACATCCTTCCCTTGGGAAAAAGAGAAAGTATTTTTTGGTTTATATCCGCAACGTTTAAAACGAATTGAGGCATGGATTAATCGTGAATTTACTTAAATCATATAAACGCGCCACAAAACGCACAAAAGTACTTTCACTCATAAAAAAAATAATTTTTCCTGGATTGTTAGGGATTTTATTGACATTAAACATAGTTTTAATTAGACAACAAAAAATAAGCCAAGATACAAATGTGATTGCGGCTAAGATAAATAAGTCTCAAGCTCAGTTTTCTGACTTAGCGGCATTGCCCGTGGATACCTATGAGATAAAAAATCACTACTGGCGTGCAAAAGTGAGTTTTCATAAACGTGAGGAAGTAATAAATTGGATAAAAAAATGGGAATATGATCTTTGCTCACTTAGTTTAAAGCAGGGTGTCTTTGAATTAGAGATTGGAGCTGAGTTTACATGGTAAAAATTAAGAAATTGAAACTTGGGCTTTTGCTGATACTCAGTTTACTTTTAATTATACAAGTCCATCAAGTAAATCATGAAAAGGTATTACAAACACCAGTCGTAGCACCAAGCCTAAAATATCGGGAAGAACTCATTCGTATTTTGGCTTTAGACGATCTGAATCATATTGAATATGAAAGCAATGCAGAGTGGGAATCTTTACGCTTCTCCTTAAGTAAAGAAAATATACCAATGATGAATTATTTTAGTGAAATGTACGATTTTACTTTAAGTGTTGACCAGAAAGGAGGGGTTGAGTTTGCTGGTACAAGAGCAATATGAGATACAAACATACCACAGACTCAGATTTTTAATTGCTAAAGAGACAGATGAATATCTGGACATCTATACTGACAGAGACGATTGTTTATTGGCGAATTTATTATCCTATCAGACGAAGAAAAAAGTACGACTGATTATTTTACCCACCGTACATTTTAATAAACGCTTGCTTGCTTATACAAATCGTCCTGATGAACAGAATGACGCGATTGAGCTCTTAGATAGTATTTTAATTGAAGCGATAAAATTACAGGCTTCTGATATCCATTTATATCCCGAAGCTGATCATGCGAAAGTAGTCCTGAGAGTCGCTGGCGCATTACTTGATTTAAGTATCTTGAGTCTTTCAACTTTTGAGACTTTATTAAATAGGATTAAAGTCCTTGCCCACTTTCCTTTAGCGAAAGCGCGCCAGCATTATGATGGCCACTTTAGTTTTAGATATCAAGATATCAATTATGACATTCGTGTTGCGAGCTTACCTTGTGTTTTTGGTGAACTTTTTGTGCTCAGACTTTTTAATTACCAACAAAAAGATCTCAACTTTAAAAATTTAAATTATAGCGTAGAAGATCAAGAAACATTAGAAAAAATACTGGAATTAAAGCAAGGGCTTGTTTTATGTACCGGACCAACCGGATCAGGAAAGACCAGTTGTCTTTATGCTCTTTTAAATGAGTTACAAAAACGAAAACGTCATATCATTACTTTAGAAGACCCTGTGGAACGCAAGTTGGCAGGGATTAAACAGCTATCGATTCAAGAGGGCAATGACATTGATTATCAAACAGCGCTTGCTTGTGTCTTACGCTTAGATCCTGATGTTTTAATGATTGGAGAAATCAGAGATGAAGAGACAGCGGCTCAAGCAGTTAGTCTTTCTTTAACAGGTCACTTAGTATTTTCTACCTTACATACTAAAGATGCTTGTGCAGCAATTACCCGATTACGCGATCTTAAAATACCAGCTTATTTGTTAAGTGTTAGCCTTTCTGTTGTGATTGCTCATCGTTTAAAAACAATACAACAACAACGCTATCCCTTAATCGAAGTCTTACATATCGATCAAGAAATCAGCCAATTAATCAAAAATGAGCATAATGAAGCTACGATACGTCAACTACTAAAAAGAAGAAACCATCAATTTATTGATCAACTTATGAAAGGAGGTGATGCTTTTGCGGCAAAAGAAATATGATGGTTTCAGTTTGATTGAATTGGTCGTTGTGATTGCGATTATCGCAACCTTATCCTTAATACTCGTTCCTTCCTTTAGCAACTACAATAAAAAAGCAGAAGTAGCCAAAGATAAAGCCAATGCCCGAACCCTCTATACTATGGCCAGTCTCATTAAAGAACAAAACCCCGGAATTGGCTCCAGTGAATTAAAAGATAAGGTATTAGCTGAGGCAAATGTATCCAAAATAGATAATTTTTCTTTAATAGTCTCAGAAACTGGAGACATTTCGGTCACATTTAATGAACAGGTTTATCCTGAGAAGAAATAGCAGCTGGTTTAAAAATGTTAGAAATTAATAATTAATTAAGCGATATTTTTGAAACTTAGTCCATTTAAACTCATACTCCTTTATCTGAAATATGCTTAGTCTTATCAGGCTAAGCATATTTTTTTTAGTTGACGTATAATGTCGTCTATTTTTGTGATAATAGGATGCGGATCGACTTCGGTGTCACCTCCACCAGCTCGTCGTCCTGGATCCAGGCCAGCGAGCGCTCCAGCGTCATGCGGATCGGCGGGGTCAGGCGCACCGCCTCGTCCTTGGAGGTGGTGCGGATGTTGGTGAGCTTCTTGCCTTTCAGCACGTTCACCTCGAGGTCGTTCTCGCGGTTGTGCTCGCCCACGATCATGCCCTGATAGACCTTCCAGCCGGGCTCGATCATCATCGGGCCGCGATCCTCCAGGTTCCAGAGGGCATAGGCCACGGCCTCGCCGGAATCGTTGGAGATCAGCACGCCGTTGCGCCGTCCCGCGATCTCGCCCTTGTAGGGCTCGTAGGCGTGGAACAGGCGGTTCATGATGGCCGTGCCGCGCGTGTCGGTCAGAAGCTCGCTCTGGTAGCCGATGAGGCCGCGGGTGGGAGCGTAGAACACGAGGCGCTGGCGGTTGCCGCCGGACGGGCGCATCTCGACCATCTCGGCGCGGCGCTCGGACATCTTCTGCACCACGACGCCGGAGAACTCCTCGTCCACGTCGATGACCACTTCCTCGATGGGCTCGAGAAGCCCGCCCTTCTCGTCCTTCTCGAACACCACGCGGGGACGGGAGACTGCGAGCTCGAAGCCCTCGCGGCGCATGGTCTCGATCAGGATCGCGAGCTGCAGCTCGCCGCGGCCCGATACGTAGAAGCTGTCCTTGTCGGCGGCTTCCTCGATCTTGAGCGTGACGTTGCCTTCCGCTTCCTTGAACAGGCGGTCGCGGATCATGCGGCTTGTCACCTTGTCGCCCTCGGTGCCGGCGAGCGGGCTGTCGTTGACGATGAACGACATGGTCACGGTCGGCGGATCGATGGGCTGAGCCTGGATCGGCGTCTCGTTCTCGATCGCACAGAAGGTGTCGGCCACCGAGCCTTTCACGAGGCCCGCGATGGAGACGATATCGCCTGCCTCGCCCACGTCGATGGGCTGGCGCTCAAGGCCACGGAAGGCAAGGATCTTCGACACGCGGCCGTTTTCCACCAGGTTGCCTTCGCGGTCGATCACCTTGATCGTCTGGTTCGGCCTCACCGTGCCCGAGGCGATG
>DATBUC010000100.1:0-4961 GCA_036516515.1 Erysipelothrix sp.
AGGCATAGGGGTAGTAGCTTCTGTTGGAGAGGCGCTTCATAAATTAATTTAACCAGTTTAATGAACTGGTTTTTTTTATACGCTTGTAGTTTACTAAAAATTAGGCATATATCTTGTGTTTAGTAAACAAGGTTGTATAATAAAATCATAGCTAGAAAAGGGGGGATCACAAAATATTACTTTTTTGATTATTTCATATAAAGATATAGAAAGGATGAAACAATGAAAAAGATATTGATTCTAATCGTTTCGGTGTTGATATTAACTTCATGCAAAGAGCCTAATTCTGTTGATGATTCTAAAACGGTTTTACGTTTTGCGACGTGGGCGAGTGATGAAAGTTTAGACGAGCAACAAAAATTAGTCGATCAGTTTAATAATCAAAGCAGTACTATATTTGTGAAATTGGAAGCTTATGGAGATGATTTTGATACTAAAATCACCGCTGGCATGGGTTCTAAAGATGCACCTGATGTAATGTATATGTGGAATTATCCAAAGTATTATGAAGGTTTGGAAGCTTTGGATGAATACATAGAACAAGAAGGTGCTGAATTTAAAGAAGATTATTACGATGCATTATGGAACTATAACACAATTGAAGGCACAATCTATGGTATTCCCATTGGGTTCGCAACACATGCTGTATACTATAATAAAGATTTATTTGACTTATATAATATTGATTATCCTGATGCGACATGGACTTGGGATGAATTTACTACAATAGCTCGTAAACTTACAGATGATACAAAAGGTCATTATGGTTTAGTTTTACCAGCGAAACCAGATCCCTACGATTTTGAAATGTACTTATGGAGTAATGGTACAGCATACCAAAAAGATGGAAAGTTAAACGGTCATATAAATTCGAAGGAAGCCTTAACTGTTTTTAATGAAATGCAAAAATACATTGCTGATGATTTAGCAATTATGAGTGAAGATAGTGGGACTGATGAAATGAAAACCGGTAACGTTGGTATGTTTATTTATGGTACCTGGGGGATTGCCCCTTTTAATGAAAGTGGATTGAACTATGGTGTTGTTGAATTACCAAATAGAGACGGTAAAGAAAGCGTAAGTATAGTCAATACATCAGGGTTAGCGATTTCTAAGCACTCTCAGTACAAAGAAGAAGCTTTTGAGTTTATTAAATTTTGGACAGGTGAGGAAGGGAGTTTGGCGAGAATTGAACATGAACTGCCAAGCCTGAAAAGTGTTGTTGAGAAACAGTCACTTCATGATGACGAGATACTGGGCGTTTTTTATAGCATGTTGGAGAAAAGCGATGGATACACACCCAGCTCTTTTACCTATGAAGACTGGTCAGAGTTATCATCAGAGATTTCTTTATCTTTCGAAAGAATCTTTAATCCGACAACTTTAGAAGATCCAAAACAAGTATTCGAAGAACTCATAGAAATGAGAGAGTGATTTAATGCTTGCAGTCAGTGAACATTCAACACATAAAAGAAATAAGTTATTGAGAAAATTGACGCCATACATATTTATACTTCCTTGGCTTATTGGCTTTATCTTATTTACACTTGGTCCACTTTTACTTTCGTTTTGGATGTCTTTGCATGATTGGAGAATCAATAAAGAGCCTGTCTTTATTGGGTTAGGAAACTATATTTCCATATTTAAGTCTGATGGACAGTTTGTTAAATCGATTATAATTACGCTTAAATTTGCATTAATATTTGTTCCCTTAAATATGATGCTCGCTTTACTGTTGGCTGTTTTATTAACTCATGAGGTAAAAGGCGTTAAACTATTCAGGACAATATTTTATATTCCCTCTGTTATTTCCGGTGTCGCAGTATCAATTATTTGGGGTTGGATTTTTAATGCAAAATATGGAGTACTCAATTATATATTGTCATTGTTAGGAGTTGAGGGTCCTATGTGGTTGATTGATCCTAATTGGGCGCTATTGGCAATTGTCATTGCCAGTGCGTGGGGTGTTGGGACGATGATGCTTATTTTCTATACGGCGATCAAAAATATACCCAAGCAGCTTTACGAATCTGCGATTGTTGATGGAGCATCTCCGCTACGTTGTTTCATCTCTATAACATTACCAATTATCACACCAACCATCTTATTCAACCTGATTACATCTTTAATTACTTCATTACAACAACTTACACTTGTCATCCTACTGACAAAAGGGGGACCTTTAAAATCAACTTATTTTTATGGTTTATACGTTTATGAAAACGCCTTTAAGCACCACAAGTTAGGTTATGCAAGTGCGAATGCTTGGATAATGTTTGTGGTTATCTTACTGTTGACGCTTATCGTATTTAGAAGTTCTCATTCGTGGGTTCATTATGAATCAAGCCCTGATAAAAGGGAGATGGTAGTATGAAAAAAAATAAAAGTTTTAGTCAAAACATTTTGACATATTTAGCTTTAGTTTTATTCTCATTGTATTTTATAGCACCATTTCTGTGGATGATTATTACTGCATTAAAATCACCTGAGGAAGTAAATACTTATCCACCAACTTTTATCCCTAGATCACTACAATGGAAAAATTTTATGGAAGCTTGGCAGTCGCAACCCTTCGGATTGTATTTCTACAATAGTTTTAAAGTAACTTTACTTTCAACAATTGGCCAAGTCTTTTCTTCAGCTTTCATCGCCTTTGGTTTTGCAAGGTATGATTTTAAATTTAAGAACTTTTTATTCATACTTCTTTTGGGATCAATGATGTTACCTTGGGATGTGACCATGATTCCATTGTATATGCAATTTAATAGAATGGGTTGGATCAACTCCTTAAAACCACTCATTGTTCCTTCTTTTTTCGGTTCTGCATATTACATTTTCTTACTAAGGCAATTTTTAATGGATATTCCTAACGATATAGAAAATGCAGCGAGAATAGATGGTGCAAGTGACTTTAAAATATTCTATAAAATCTTTTTGCCGATTATGAAAGCACCCTTAATATTAATTGCAATACTTAATATGTTAACTGTATGGAATGACTACTTGGGGCCGCTTATCTTCTTACAAGATAGAGATAAGTATACCTTGGCCTTAGGATTGGCATCATTTAAGGGGCTCCATAACACAAATATTATTCCGATCATGGCGATGACCGTTTTAATGGTGATACCGCCCGTTATTATATTTTATTTTGCTCAGAAATACATAATTGAAGGCGTTTCGGGATCGATTAAATAGCGTTTTCCTTTAGTGCTTGTTTTTAGTATAATATTACTAAAGGGAGTTTAAAGATAAAAATGAGGAAAAGAAATCCAACCATTAGAGATATAGCGAAACAAGCGAATGTATCACCTTCGCTTGTTTCTCGTGTATTAAATTATGATTCTGCCTTAAAAATACCAGAAAGCACTAAAGAAAGAGTTTTTAAAGCTGCGGAAGAATTAGGCTATCAATTGCCAGAAGAGAAAAAAAGCAAGATGAAGCGTGTAGGAATCGTGACAGCACATGATTCAAAAGAAGAACTCGACAATAATTACTTAGTAACAGTTAGGGTTTTACTAGAACGTTATACACTTATGTTTGGTATGGATTCAATTTTAATATCTATGGAAGAAAGCGCGCTAATTTCTAAAGTTGATGGTCTTATATGTTTTGGAGGCTTTACAGAATCTCAATTAAAGCGCATCGAAACTTTTGATAAGCCCACTGTTTTTGTAGACACTTCTTTTGATTCCAGTAAGTATTTCTCAGTCTCAAGAAATCTAAAATCAGCAATGAATCAGGCGATAGATTTTTTGTTAGAACTTAATATTACAAATATTGCTTATATAGGAGGTCGGACAAAAGGACTCGAATATGATGATAGGGAAAGTGAATTTTTACGTTTGATGGCTGATCTTAATGGTACGAATACGCCCATGATTATGAAAGCCAATAATAGTGCAGAAAAAGCTTACCAATTCAGCATTTCTTTACTTAGCAAAAATGAACGACCGTCTGCAATCATTGTAGGTAATGATACAATTGCTTTAGGCGTATATAAAGCTGCCCACGAACTGAATATAAAGATCCCTGAAGCATTGAGTATCATTAGTTTAGAGAACTCCGAAAAGGCAGATTATTTTGTACCAAGTCTTACTTCAGTAGACACAAGGCTTGATTATATGTGTAATCTTGCGGTAGAAATTCTTGAACAACAATTAGAGGGTAAAGTACGAATTCCCGTGGATATATACATATCGACTCAACTAATACTTAGAGAAAGTACTAAGAAAAAAATACAAAACAAGCTTTAGGGCTTGTTTTTTTATTGGGCTTGGTGTAATATGAACATATGAACAAACGTTCATATGAGGAGTGAGCAGATTGGATAATAAAACGAATAAAGAATTGCAAGCTTATTTATTAGATGAGCAAGAGTATCAAGATTTATCTGAGTTGTTTAAGATGTTTGCTAATCCAACAAGATTGAGAATTTTTTCTGCCCTTTCAATTCAAGAAATTAAAGTTGAGGATTTGAGTAAGATTGTGGGTTTATCACATTCAGCAATCTCACATCAATTGGGTACCTTAAGAAAATTAAATCTTGTGAAGACAAGAAGAGATGGCAAAAGTGTGTATTATTCATTAGCAGATGATCACGTAATGCAAATATTTAGTCAAGCATTAGATCATATAAGGGAGTAAGGTTATGGAAAAAATAAAAGAAGTAAAATTTAATTTAGAAGGTTTGACCTGTGCAGATTGTGCTGGCCGAATTGAGAATGAATTGAATAATGATGAAATGATAAAAAGTGCGCGTGTTGATATGGTTTTAGGAAAAGCAATCATTGAGTTAGACGATGATAAAGCTGTTGATGATGCTTTTATTCAACGTGTAACGGACAATGTACATAAAATTGAAGATATCCCTGTATATTTAGAAGGGAAGAAAAAACCTGAAAGTCATGGGCATGATCATGATCACGATCATATTAAAATGAGTCCAAGTCTTTAGATCG
>DATBUC010000101.1:0-2619 GCA_036516515.1 Erysipelothrix sp.
CAAGTTTTTTATTTTTTACAGGAAAAGGCGGTGTTGGTAAAACATCTATCGCATGTGCTACAGCTTTATATCTTGCAAAACAAGGTAAAAATACCTTAATTGTGAGTACAGATCCTGCATCTAATATTGCTCAAGTATTTGGCCAAAAAATTGGTTCAGACATTACAAATATCGTTGCTGTCGATAATTTGAGTGGTATTGAACTCAGCCCAACGGATGCCGTGGCTGAATACAAGAAAAAAATCATTGATCCAGTTAAGGACATTTTGCCTGCCGATGTAATTGCCAGCATAGAAGAACAATTATCAGGCGCATGCACAACTGAAATTGCAGCTTTTGATGAGTTTACAGGCATCTTAACTAATAAAGAATTATTAGCTCAGTTTGACCATGTAGTATTTGATACAGCACCCACAGGGCATACAATTAGAATGTTGCAGTTGCCAGGTGCATGGACTGATTTCATCACTGATAACCAAAGTGGAACATCTTGTTTAGGGCCTTTAGCAGGTCTTGAAAAGCAACAAGCACAATATAAAGATGCTGTGGACGTTTTATCTGATGGACAACAAACTCGTTTAGTATTGGTATCAAGAGCACAAAAAACAGCACTGTTTGAAGCTGCAAGAACTTCAGAAGAATTAAGCAAAATCGGTATTCAAAACCAATTTTTAGTTGTGAATGGCATATTGGCTCAATCTCAAGTTGGCAATGATGCTTTAGCGCAAGCAATCTATACGAGAGAACAAGAATCTTTAAACAATATTCCAACGCAACTCAAAAATATCACAACTGATTATCTAGATCTTAAACCATTCAATCTTGTTGGATTAGAAGCAATTAGCCAACTGTTTGAGTCTGTTGAAACAGATGCCACTATTGATAATTCAGCTATTATTCATCCTAATTACCCTGGTCTTTCAGATCTTGTGGATGAATTATCACAGAAAAAAACTGGTCTCATTATGTTAATGGGTAAAGGTGGTGTTGGTAAAACAACTATGGCCGCAGCTATTGCTTTGCGATTGGCTGAAAATGGCGTAGATGTTCATCTATCCACTTCTGATCCTGCGGCACATTTAGCAAACATTGTAGATACTACAGTTGATCACTTAACAGTGAGCAGAATCGATCCTAAGCAAGAAATTGAGAACTATAAAAATTTCGTCATTGAGACATCTGGTAAAGGCATGTCAGCAGATGAATTAATGGTACTTGAAGAAGATTTAAGATCTCCATGTACGGAAGAAATTGCTGTTTTCCAGGCATTTTCAAAAGTGATTAATGAAGCCAATGGTAAAGTTGTTGTGATGGATACAGCACCAACAGGTCATACATTATTACTACTGGATGCGACAGGTGCATATCATAAAGAAGTTGTTAAGCAGATGGAGAAACAAAATATTCATCAAACAACACCGATGATGCATCTTCAAGATGAAAACTATACCAAAATGATTTTAGTGACTTTAGCAGAGAATACACCTGTTTCTGAAGCGGAACATTTACAAGAAGATCTTAAACGTGCAGGCATTACACCTTGGGCTTGGATTGTAAACAATAGTATTGCTGCCTCTAAAACAGAATCTCAATTACTCATGCAAAGAGCAAAAAATGAGATTAAACAAATTGATTTAGTGATCAACAAACTATCTCAACGTTCTGCGGTTATTCCTCTTTTAGCAGATGAGCCTATTGGTGTGAATAATCTGCGTAAACTCTTCAATTAATCGAGGAAAAGTATATGTGCAATAAACGGCTTTCTTTTTTAGATCGATACTTAACGCTTTGGATCTTCGCAGCAATGGGCATTGGGGTACTATTAGGAACAATTTTTCCTTCGATCCCTACAAATCTTAATGCATTATCCATTGGTTCCACCAATATTCCTATCGCGATTGGGTTAATTCTCATGATGTACCCACCTTTAGCAAAGGTTAAATATGAAGAATTACCCAAGATTTTTCGCGATAAAAAGATTCTTGCTCTGTCTCTATTGCAGAATTGGATTATTGGCCCTGCCTTAATGTTTATTTTGGCAATTATCTTTTTGAGAGATTATCCTGCTTACATGACAGGGTTGATTTTAATCGGATTGTCTCGCTGTATCGCAATGGTGCTTGTATGGAGCGAGCTTGCGGATGGTGATAGCCAATATACAGCTGCTTTGGTAGCCTTTAACTCAATCTTCCAAATCATCTTTTTTAGCATTTTTGCATGGTTCTATATGAGCTTTCTACCACCATTATTTGGTATGGAAGGATCAATCATTGACATAAGTTTTATAGAAATTGCTAAAACGGTATTTATTTATCTAGGCATACCGTGTATTGCAGGATTTTTAACTCGTATAATCCTTCGTAAGAAAGAAGGTAATGATTGGTATGAGCAAGTATTTTTACCAAAAATCAGCCCAATTACACTGATTGCATTATTGCTCACCATCGTTGCGATGTTTAGCTTAAAAGGTAATGAAATAGTGCAATTACCGATGGATGCATTAATGATTGCAATCCCATTAACCATCTACTTCATTATTATGTTCTTTATGAGTTATGGAATGGGCTGGGCTGCTAAAGAAAACTATGCAAAAACAACTTCAATGGCATTTACAGCCGC
>DATBUC010000102.1:0-5113 GCA_036516515.1 Erysipelothrix sp.
TGTATCTGCTTGTGTGACCATGCGTCTCTACTGAAATGACGCTAGAATGATTAATATATTTCTGCGTTCGATCATTACTTACACTAATATAAATGTCTGAATATTGATTTTTTATTTCATATAGGTTTCCTTGTAATACCGTATGCCCTTCTTTTAATAATAATATATGATCAGCAAAATCATCGATTTCATCATACTGATGACTTGAAATAATTATTTTCATTCCTTTATTACTACAATTTGTCAAAAGTTGTTTTATATTTTTTATATTTACTATATCAAGTCCAGTAAATGGTTCATCTAATATTAAGAGGTCGGGATCAGTTAAGAGAGCGATTATAAATTGCACTTTTTGTTGGTTTCCTTTAGATAGACTCTCAATTATATTGTTTTCATATTTCCACATGGAAAAATCGTCCATTAATAGTTTATATTTATAGTTTAAATACTGTTCGCTCATTTTCTTTATTCTACCAACAAGATATATATGTTCTTTAACTGTTAATCCTATATAAAGAGAACGTCTTTCTGGAATATAAGATATTGTTTTTACATCATCCCAAATAATTTTCCCACTCGTTGGTTTTAATAAACCACATATAACTCTAAATAATGATGTTTTTCCACTACCATTGTGACCCATTACGGCATAAATATTCACTCCTTGAAAGTTTACATTCACATTAAAAACTCCGCGTCCATTACTATAAACTTTGGTTAAATTTTTAAGAATCATTTTATCACCCTTTATAACTATTAAACATAAAGGGATAATCCTAAAAAAAAGAACAAATTAATTTGTTCTTTTTAAAAATTCTTCAATTTTATCATTTACTTCATTTTTATAACCGTCTTTATCAATGTTAATTACAAGCCCATCTGTTTGGTTCCTAAACCAAGTTTCTTGTCTTTTAGCAAATCTTCGGGTGTTTCTTTTGATGAGCTCTTTAACTTCTTCTAATGATCTATTTCCCAGGAAATATTCTTTAAATTCACGATAGCCAATTGCATTTGTACTTTGATAATCGAAGAAATTTTCATCGTGAGTATGTAGCAGTTTCACTTCATCTACTAAACCTTGTTCAAACATCTGATCAACCCGTTGATCAATTCGTTGATATAAATACGAACGTTCCCCACTCAAGAAAAGAATAATACTGTCATATACAGGTTTATTTTTCATATTTCCATTAATTTCTTTTTGTTTTTTTCCAAAAGTCAAAGCTACTTGGAGTGCTCTTTCGAGTCTTTTTGTATTATTGACATGGGTTTTTGCTGCCGTATCCGGATCTATTTTATTTAATGTTTCCCACATTGTTTTATTTGATAATCCTTTAGGTAAAGGTTTTAATTCAACTTTTGGAAACTGATAATCATAAACTACAGCGTTAATGTAAAGGCCACTACCTCCAACAATAATTGGTATTTTTCCTTTATTATGAATTTCTTCAATTTTATTTCTCGCTTGTTTTTGGAATGTCGCAACATCAAATTTTTCGGAAAGCTCTAGTTGATCGTGTAAATAATGAGGTATTCCATTCATTTCATCTTTCATGATTTTTGCACTGCCTATATCAAGATGTTTATAAATACTAACTGAATCTGCATTAATGATTTCACCATTAATTTTATGTGCAATATCAATAGCTATTTCTGATTTTCCGCTACCGGTTACTCCTGTGATAACTATAACTTTTTTCATCGTTTAAATTCCTTTATTAACTGTTTATGTGTGATTCTTAAAAATGTTGGGCGACCGTGGGGACAATGGAACGGCTGTTCACACTGTCTTAAATCAGACACTATTTTCTCCATTTCTTGTTGAGATAAGAATTCATTAAAGCGAACTGAAGAGTGACACGCTAACGTTGCAAGTACATCTCTTTTTACATCTTCTTCTCTTACTTTGAGACCAGTTTCGTAAAAATCTAAGATATCTTCTACAAACATTTGTGGATTATCGTCTACTACCCACTGTGGCAAGGATCTCACAATTAAAGTATCTTCGCCAAATTCCTCTAATACAATTTGAAATTGAGATAATGTCTCATTAATACTATCTATTTGTGGTATAAGACTCTTTCTTCCTTCAATTAATATTGGTACAAGTAAATCTTGTTGTGGTACCTGTTTATTTAAAAGTTGATTTTGATAATATTCATAACGAATTCTTTCCATGGCTGCATGTTGATCGATTATATATAATCCTTCACTACCTTGCCCAAGAATATACTTACCACTCATTTGGGAAAGGACAGTGATTGGTTCAATCGTTTCCTCTACATCCTTAAGTTGATTTACTTTTTGGATTTCCTTGTAAATATCATCTATACGCTTTTCTTCTTTATTGGTACTATCTTCTTCTTGTTTTTCTTTTTTTAAGGCTTGTTGATATTCTTTTATAAGATTTTTTTCAACTACCTTCATCTTTTCTTTGTTTTGTATATCCAGTAGTTCTTTTTCGAAATGAACTTGTTCAGGACTTTGTAGTGAAACTTTGGGGGCTTTCATATCTTTTATCAATAAATCAGCGATCGTTTCATTTATCAGTGTAACAAGTGACTCCTCTTGAGCGAGCCTAATTTCCCATTTGCTTGGATGGACATTCACATCTACTAAAGAAGGATCAGTTTCTATATTCATCATAATCATTGGAAATCTTCCTGGCGGCAAATGTCTTCTATATGCATCTAATATTGTGTTTAAAGCTTTTGGGTAGCGAATCATTCGATTATTAATGTAAAGCCAAATTGAGTATCGGTTAGCCCTATTGTGATTAGGCAAGGTATATATTCCATTAATTTTGAAATCATAGTTTTCTCTCTCATAATAGAAACTTTCTGAGCTGACATTCGAACCATAAATTTGAAAATATACATCATCATAACTGCCATTACCTAAACTTTGAAATGTCTTTTTATCATTATTGTAAAGCGTAAATGAAATTTCTGGATTTCCTAGAGCAAACTTTTGTACAATATCTAAAATAATTGCTGCTTCATAGTGTATATTTTTAATATGTTTTAATCTGGCCGGCACATGAAGAAATAAGTCCATGACTTCAATGCTTGTTCCTTTATTTCTTGGTGCTGGACCAATAGACTCGATTTTCCCGTTATTTAAGATGATTTCGTTACTTTCATGTCCATCATTACTTCGTGCAATAACTGTACTGACTGAGGCAATGGACGGGAGTGCTTCTCCTCTAAAACCAAACGTACTTATATTAAGCAAATCATCTTCTTTAAATATTTTGCTAGTAGAATGTCTCTGGAACGCATTTTTTAAATCATCTCTACTCATGCCAATTCCATTATCGCTAACTTGGAGGTACTCCATCCCTCCCTCTTTAAAAGTGACCTCTATTTGTGTTGCTTGAGCATCGAGAGCATTTTCGATAAGCTCTTTAATAATTCCAGCAGGTCGCTCTACAACCTCACCGGCAGCAATCATATTTGTTAAATGTGTATTGAGAACTTTGATTCTACTCATTTTTCTCATCCTCCATTATCGTTTTTAACTGCTCTAAAATGAGTAAAGCTTCTATTGGTTTCATTTCATCTGGATTAACTTTGATTAACAACTCCTTGATGTCTTCAAACGCTTTTGGTACAACTTCTTTGGTAATAAATCCTTTTCCTAGTTGTAAATCATTTTTATTTTGTTCTAAAAATTCTAGATTTTCCTGTGCTCTCTCAATAACTACTTGTGGTAAATCAGCTAATTTGGCAACGTTAATTCCATACGATTTAGTTGCATGCCCCTCTACTACTTGATACATAAATGTAATGTTCTTATTTTCTTCGTGTACGGCTGCTTGTACATTTTTTATGCCGCTATATAAATTTTCTAGTTGCACTAACTCATGATAATGTGTTGAAAATATGGTTCTACTTTTTATACGATCGTGAATATACTCAATGATTGCCTGAGCTAAAGCCATTCCATCATAAGTAGAAGTTCCTCTTCCAATCTCATCAAATAAAATTAATGATCGTTCTGTTGCTCTCGATAAAGCTATTTGCGATTCTAACATCTCTACCATGAACGTAGACTGTCCCATCAAAATATCATCACTTGCACCCATTCTAGTAAATATTTGATCGACTATTCCTATTTCAGCCTCTCGCGCTGGAATATAGCAACCCACTTGAGCCAAGATAACATTAATTGCGACCATTCTCATAAACGTACTTTTTCCACCCATATTAGGACCTGTTAAAACTAATATTTGATTGTTCTCATCTATACTTACATCACTTGCTATATATTGATGGTCTTTCAGTGTTGATTCTAAAACTGGGTGACGTCCTTCTTTAATTATAATATCTTTGGAATTATTGAGAATAGGTTTAATGTAGCCAGGCCGATTTGAAAACTCTGCAAAAGATAGCATGACATCAATATACGATATCGCACTACCAAGGGCATGAATTTCATGACTATATGTTATTACCTTTTGGGTGTATTGCTTAAAGAGTAGCAGTTCTAGATTAGCAATTCTTTCTTTAGCTGTGCTTATTTTCATTTCATATGCTTGCAAAGGCTCACTAATATAGCGTTCTGAGTTAGTTAATGTTTGTTTTCTGATGTAATTATATTCATCTTTAACAAATTCAATTTGTCCCTTGCTGATTTCTATATAATAACCAAAAGCTCTTGTATAGCCTACCTTTAAGTTTTTAATTCCAGTTCGTTCTCGTTCTTGTAATTCATATTCAACAAGCCATTTTTTTCCATTATCAGATAAAGCCATCAACTCATCAAGCTCTTCTGATATTCCAGTATGGAATGTTCGTCCTTCTTTAAATTGCACTGGAGCATCTTCACGAATTCCTTCATCTAAATACTCATATAGGTCTTCTAGCGCAGAAATTTTCTTTAAAAAATGATATTCCTTAATATTTTCTAAATTTCCTTTTAAATCCATGAAAGCTTTTAGCGTATTTTTAAGTCTAACAAAATCTTGCGCATTATGTTTATCACTATTGATTCTTGCAGTAATTCTATGAACATCATAGGTATCTTTAAGAATATTTTTAACTTTTTCTTCTAAATGTGCATCTTTCATGAAAACTTCGATTTGACGATGACGTAATTCAATTTGTTCTAA
>DATBUC010000103.1:0-4412 GCA_036516515.1 Erysipelothrix sp.
TTACTGTAAAGATCTTTGTTTGTATTTAGAAATTTCTGATGATATTCAGAAAATGTTTTTCTATGAATTGTTATTAACTGTATTAAAACCTTGGTTACTGGGCGTGACACTGGGTAATGTGATTAATTTCCTCATTTTTAAAGTAACAGCCAAAGTTTCTGAGCTACCGGTTATGAACTACAAATTCCCCCTTAAAACGAGTCTTTTCACCTTAGTGCTAATCATTCTCATTGCGATTGTCCATTATGTCGTTGTAAAGGCAGAGAACAATAAAACTAATCTTATTAAAGCGATACGCAGTTATTGAATATTTCTTTATATACGCTAGTGAAATGGTGCAGTCTATACAAAGCAATTCTTTTTGTGTATAGTTTAAGCACAGACAATAGGTGATGATATGTCATTTTTAGAAAGAAGAAGTCAAGATATTTTAATGCATTTAGCACGCGAGTCAAGGCCGGTTAGTGCAGATGAGTTATCTGCTATTTTCGAAATGTCTAAAAGAACAATTTATTATGATATTAGTAAAATTAATACTTGGTTAGAGGAATTAGCTATTGAGCCAATACAAGCTGAGGGTAAAAAAGGCTATTATTTAAATGGAAATCAGAAACAAAGAATACTGAAGGAATTGAGTACAACATCTGTGGACAAGAGATTGACTGCAGAAGAGCGCCAAAAAGTAATTCTTATTTCTATTTTGAAATCACCGAAAAAGCAAATCGTTGAAGAATTTCAAGCATTAACGGATGTCAGCCGAAATACAATTTTTTCCGATTTAGATGAAATTAATCGTTATTTAAGAAAATATGAATTAAAGTTGATATACGACTATGATGATGGTTACATTATTCCTACAAGTGAGATTGTAAAGCGTTCTTTGTTCTTAGAGCAATTTTTAAAGATATCTCATTTAGTTAAGCAGGGGTATTTTGAGCAAAACAGTTTAACGTTTTTAAAAAAAAGTGCAATCACTCCAATCTATGAAGCTTTGTTAGAGGTTGAAAAAGCACTTGCAACAGAATATGTAAAAGGCTTTCTTTATGGTATCAGTTCATTGTATTTAGCTGTTTTGGAAAATCCTGCGCCAATTGAGCTTTCCTTGCGCGAAAATGATTATAAAATGATAAAAAAGTCGCAAGAGAAAGTGTTGCTTAAAAATGTTCTCACAAGTCTAGGAGAGCACGACTATGATTATTTTACTTTGCATCTTATTGGGGGTCCAACGCAAGTCCATCTTGGGGGGCTTCCGGCAAACTATTATGTAGAATTGGCGACGAAACTGGTTGAACGTTTTGAAAAATTGTCTTCGATTAAGTTTCGTAATCGTGTGGCACTGGTCTATCAATTAGCGAATCATCTTTCCCTTTCTTATTATCGTTATTTATATGGAATTAATGCAGGTAATCCTCTATTAGGACAAATTAAAGAAAACTACCAATCATTATTCAATGTAACCAATCGCGCTGTTGATATTTTGCGCTCTACTTTTCAAGTACCAATATCAGATGGTGAAGTAGGCTTTATTACCTTACATTTTGGTAGTTTTATTAAGCAAGAATTATACCAACATGAATATAAGACCGTAGATATTGTTTGCCCCAATGGTGTATCAACCTCATCTATGATTGAGATGGAAATTTTATCATTAAGTCCGCAAATCAAAGTAAATAAAAAAATGAGCCTAAGAGAATTTAATACAACGGGTTCTCAGGCTGACTATTTAATCAGTACAATTAGTATCGATGCCAAGGATTATCTTAAAATTAATCCTGTTTTGAATCATTATGATAAGATGAAAATAATGGAATATCTTCAACTTGATGAATATCTTTTATTTGAAAAAATGAGTGAAGTCATTCTCAAGGTCGTAAAGCCTTATTTAAAAGATGAAAAATATCTTGATGAGATTCAAGAAGCGTTAAAGCAGATTGAAATCCATGCTTTGATCAATAAAGAGGAAGTTAAAAGCAAAGAAGGATTAATTAGACATCTTCCTTTATCGCATATCCGCTATATAAGCCAGCCACTGACTTGGCAAGAGGCCTTACAGTATAGTAGCGAGATTTTAGTTGATAAAGGATATTGTGACACTTATTATATAGAAGAAATGATTGCGATTATTGATACACATAAAGCGTATATGGTTTTGGATAATGGCTTTATGATCGCACATGGTTCTGAAAAGCATGTCAAGAAATTAGGTTTAAGCTACACGCAATTAAAGCATCCTGTAGAAATATATGGTAAATCGGCTGATAAAATATTTGTGGTAACGCCACCGGATCGTTTAAGTCATGAAGAAATTATGCGCGATTTATTACGAATCTTTTCCGATGATCATTTCGCAACGCACTTGGATATGTTATCATCGCCCGTCGATATTTATAGTGAATTTATAAACTTGTTGAAAGTGTGAGTACAATTACTGCACACTAAGAATGAAAATTTTGCTCTTCATTCTTGGTGTGCTTTTTATTTATAATGAATGTAGAAGCTAGGAGGTCAATGTGAATGATTCAAAAAGAAAATATTGTAATGAAAGAAAAAGTAGGGAATTGGGAAGAGGCAATTAGATTATCTGCACAACCTTTAATCGATAATGGCTATATCGAGGAAAGCTATGTAGAAGCAATTTTTGAAAACACAGAAAAGAATGGGCCCTATTATGTGTTAGCTCCAGAAATTGCGATGCCGCATGCAAGTCCACAAGCAGGTGTGAAAGAAGCGCAAATTTCACTTCTGGTAATGAAGGAACCAATCTATTTTTCCAAAGATGGATTTCCTGTAAGATTGGTATTTACCCTTGCTGCAGTTGATGAAACTTCACATTTAACCTCACTTCAAAAATTAGCAAATGTGTTTGCGGACGAGGCATTAATTCAAAAAATAATTGATGCTCAGGATGTTGATGAAGTCTGTAAACTTATAGCATAAAGAACTTAATCTCAAAAGGGGGAAGCAAAATGAGTTCATTTTTATCAGTAATTCAAGAGATCCTGTCAACACCAGCCATTCTTGTAGGTTTAATCGCATTTATTGGCTTGGTTGCACAGAAAAAACCATTTGAAGATGTTATTAAAGGAACGATTAAAACGATTATTGGCTTTGTCGTGTTAGGCGCTGGTGCTGACGTTGTCGTTGGCGCATTAAATAAATTCGGTGATATCTTCAACTTTGCTTTTAATGTTCAAGGTGTTGTACCTAACAATGAAGCGATCGTATCACTTGCGCTTAATGACTATGCACGTGTCACTGCCTTAATTATGGCATTAGGTATGATTGCCAATATATTAATCGCACGATTCTCAAAACTTAAATTTATTTTCTTAACCGGTCACCATACACTTTATATGGCCGCTTTAATCGCAGTTGTACTTAGTGTTGGAGGACTTGAAGGATGGCAATTAGTGATTGGTGGGGCAGCCTTACTTGGTTTCACTATGGCACTTTTCCCAGCCATGATTGATAAAGAAATGCAGAAAGTAACCGGTAATGATCAAGTTGGATTTGCTCACTTTGGAACCGTTGGTTATGTCTTTGCGGCTTGGGTTGGTAAATTAACGGGTAAAGAATCAGAATCAACAGAAGAAATGAAATTTCCAAAGAAACTGTCATTCTTAAGAGATACCTCAGTTTCAATCGGACTTACCATGTTTATCTTCTTTATTATTATTTCACTTATCGCAACATTCAGACCAGAATTTAATCCTGAGATGTTAGGTGGCCAAAACTGGTTCCTCTTCTCCTTAATGGAAGGTCTCACATTTGCAGCTGGAGTCTATATTGTTTTATCAGGTGTGCGTATGGTTATTGGTGAAATTGTCCCAGCCTTTAAAGGGATTTCTGAGAAAATTGTCCCAGATGCTAAACCAGCACTTGATTGTCCAGTTGTATTCCCATTTGCACCCAATGCTGTATTGCTTGGCTTTATTTCCTCATTTGCAGGAGGTATCGTGGGCTTAGGTGTTCTTGCTTTACTAAACAAAACAAGCTTATCACCTGCCTTAATTTTACCGGGTGTGATTCCGCATTTCTTCTGTGGTGCGACAGCGGGTGTCTTTGCGAACGCTACAGGGGGTAAACGGGGTGCAGTGATTGGATCATTTGCTCACGGATTACTGATTACCTTCTTACCAGCATTATTAATGCCAGTATTAGGTAACCTCGGTTTTGCAAGTACAACCTTCTCAGATGCTGATTTTACAGTTGTGGGAATTATCTTAGGTAATCTTGCGAAAGTTGTTCAAGGTGTTGGACTCTTTGCAATCGTCATGGTGATTTCACTTTCACCAATTATTCTTAATATGGTTAAAAAAGATCGTAAATAAAAGGAGGCAATATAGATGTCAGTGAAAAAGATAATGTGTTGCTGTGGACAAGGATTAGGTTCCTCGTTCATGGTAGAAATG
>DATBUC010000104.1:0-1525 GCA_036516515.1 Erysipelothrix sp.
TGCTTTCATTACCCACCTTTGTTATTGAAAATAACAATGATTATAACTAATGCTATTAATATTTCAATAGCAAATGTAATTTGTAGAACAATAACTATTGTTATAAACTTAAATAGTGAATAAATTTAATTGTTTGAGGTAACTATGGAATTGAAAGATCGCTTAAAACAGGCTAGAGCTGCCAAAAAGCTATCTCAGGCCAAACTTGCTGAACTCGCTGGTGTTACTCAGCCAACAATTATGTTTATAGAAAATGGCAGAAATAAGGGATCGTCTAAAATTGTAGATATTGCAAATGCATTAGACGTATCACCAGATTGGCTATTACATGGCAAAGAGATGAGTAATGCAGAAATATCAAAAATACCTGTTGGCGAATGGGATGAATCTGCACCTCTAACCGATGAAATCGTCGCGATTCCTTATTTAAATGGCTTTTCATTATCAGCAGGTACAGGTGCTGTAAATTCTGACTTGCCATACTGTGGCGCTAAATTATGGTTCTCAAAAGCATTCCTTAAAAGGAGAAGTACAGATATATCGAAAATCTTTAGCATCGATGTTAAAGGGGATAGCATGTCACCAAAATTCGAAAGTGGCGGCATTGTCATTATAGACTCAGCCAATAACACGCTAGAAGATGGTAAAGTTTTCGCAATACATTACGATGGGCAAGACTTTATTAAGACATTACGCTGGATGCCTTGTGATATGGTATTAATCGAATCGGAAAACCCGATATATAGATCTTTTGAAGTGCCTTTATCAGAAGTGACCATCATTGGTCGAGTGATTGCATACCAACGAGAAGAGTTTTAAAAAAATTGCAGGATAGTTATTAGTTAAATAATTAAATACACTCACCTCAACTCTATTGGCTAGAGATAATTATTAAATAAACAACATAAGTATTTACAGTGTTGTTATTGGTAGGTGGGGGATATGAAATTAACAGATAAATAAATTAAAAGGAAGAACATGTATCATTACCATGATATAAGCGAAAGTGATTTTGAAAAAATCGTTGTAGCAATTTGTAAAGAGTTACTAGGAGCAGCAACATATGGCTTCGCCCAAGGTCCTGATGGTGGTAGAGATGCAAAGTTTAATGGAGTAGCAAATTATTACCCTAGTGAGTCATCAAAATGGAATGGTATAACAATCATTCAAGCAAAGCATACTTCTGGTATAAATAAAGATTTTGCACAACCTGACTTCTATAGTGAGAAGTCCAACTCATGCTTACTTACTCAAGAAGTTGAAAAAATAATTAAACTCATTCAGAGCGATGGGTTAAATAATTATATGCTTTTTTCAAATAGAAAAATGACCGGAGGAGCCGATCTTAAAATAAAGTCTTATATCATGGAAAAAACAGGACTAGATGAATTCAATATTGCAATTTTAGGGATAGATGAGCTCGACTATTATATGGACAGATATCCACATATTGTGCAACTTGGTAATCTATGTCCTCTAACTATAGCTCCTATTATAAATCCTGATGAATTATCCGAAGTAATAA
>DATBUC010000105.1:0-55903 GCA_036516515.1 Erysipelothrix sp.
GGCTTAACTGAAGAACAAGCTGCTGAAACGATTATCATGGGCTTTTTAGAACCCTTTACTCGTGAATTACCAATGGAATATGCGGTTGAACTCAATCAATTAATGAAAATGGAAATGGAAGGCAGCGTTGGGTAAGTGTCACGTAAAAAAGAAATCGCGCAAGTTATGCGTCAAAAACGACAAAGCCTCGATCCTAAAATTAAAGAACTTTATGATGCGAAAATTATCGAGCACTTACTGCCTTATATTAAAAAAGGGCAGAGGGTCGCTGTTTTTGCCAGCATGGCAGATGAAATTGATTTAACGCCACTGTTTTCTTTAGAGATTGCTCTTTATTTTCCTAAAGTAACGGGTAAAGGCCTCATGGCGTTTTATCATGTTGAAGATAAAAAAGCCCTTCAACCTGGAGCCTATGGTATCTTAGAACCCAGCAGTCAAAATAAGATTTCTAAAGGTGAAATTGATGTTTTTATTGTACCGATGCTGGCTTTTAATCAAAAGCGTTATCGCATTGGTTATGGTGGGGGCTATTATGATCGCTATCTCCTAGATGCACCGGGCTTAAAGTTGGGGGTCGCTTACAGTTTTCAACAGCTTGAAGAATCCTTTGAAAACGCTTATGATGTACCTTGTGATTTAATTATTACTGAAAGAGGTATTGTATGAAAAAGAAGTTTTCTTTATTAATGATGGTGCTTTTCGCTTCTCATGCGATTATGTTTACTCAAATCATTCCTTATTTAACCCATGTGGGTTATAATCCTATTCAAAGAGGCTATATTTTAACGGCTTATGCTTTGTTTGGAATGATCGGTCAAGTTTTGTTTGGGTATCTCAGTGATCGCCATGCGACAATCAAAAGGTTTATTATCATTGCAACCGTAATGGTCATGATTTCAGGCTTTTTAACTTTTCAATTTCAAGCCCTTAATTTTAGTTTTCACTTTCTTTTAATGTCAATCACAGCTGGTTCGACAAGAATTGTTGGGAACTTATTAGAAACTTGGATTTTAGAAGTTGATACCGTCCGTGACGATTTTAGTTTTATTCGTAGTTTTGGCTCTTTAGGCTGGGGGTTAGCGTCACTTTTGTCAGGTGTTGTTGCCATTCGTTTGGGCTATCAATACTTAGGTTATATTTCTATTTTATTAAGTCTGTTGGCCCTTTGGATTGCGGTAGGGGTTGAAGATGCCAGTAAAACATCAGCGCAAAATCTGGTTATTAGTGATTTAGCGGTTCTTTTTAAAAACAAGAATTATGTTTTACTTGTTGTGGCATATTTTTTGATTTATGTTATTTATAATTCAGATGTCGTTACTGTTACTGAGTATATCTTTTACTTAGGTGGCGATGCACAAGATGTCGGGACGAAGATGTTTTTACAAGCGCTAAGTGAAATACCGGTTTTATTTTTAGGATCACGCCTTTTAAAACGCTTTAATGCGGTGAAGTTACTTAAAGCTTCCTTGGTGATTTTATTATTGCGTTTTGCCTTAACCGGTATGGCGACAAGCGTCAACCAAGTTATCTTGCTTTCGTTATTACAAGCAGTCACTTTCCCCATTATTTTAATTACCCAAAGACAATTGATTTATGAAGAAGTCCCTGAAGGCTTAAAATCTAGTGGGCAAATGATGGCTTTTTCATTAAGCACGAGCTTGTCAGCGATTGTCTCACCGCTTTTATCATCCTATTTATTAACGCTATTTCCAATGGAACAGGTCTTATTTATTCTTGCAGCAATCGTCGTGATTCCCTTTCTTTTACTAGGATTTTACAAAGGAAAATTGCACGCCTAATTAAAAATAAAAAAAATAAAAAGGCTTTATGCCTTTTTTCTATAATATGTTACAATAACGTTACAAATTGTGTAGATTTTGATAGAATAGAAGTGTTGAAAGAGGGAGCATAATGAAAGTTGTACAACTTAAATCCGAGTCAATCAAAACCTTAAGAGAAAAAAGACGGATGATCATGAAACAAATGATCGAAGGACAAGAAGGATCCCTTCTTGTTTTAAAGACGGCTTATTTAGGTGAAGATCGACAACATCATATTGTTTCTTATGCTTTATTTACGATTTTCTTTGAACTGTGGGAACGCTTTACCATGGTCTCATGGTCCTATACCTTTGACGATGAGGGCTTGATATTCTATATTAAACTAGATGATCCTGCAGCGCGGGTGAAAGATGTCTTGGTTCATTTTGAAGATTATCACCCACTGGGCTTCGCAATCGATTCAGATGTCTTTGATAAAGATCATGAAGTGACACGCAAAGAGCTCAACATGGAAGAGCGCATTGACTTCTACTTTGAAAAGCCTTTAGAATCGTTAGTAGGGGAAGAAATCGCTGATAAAGATTATTGCACGACTTTCAAAAGCAAAATTGAAGACTATATGCTTGATGGGGATAAGCAAACCATCTTATCGAATATCTTAGTCTATAGTTATGTCAGTGCCTATACGAAAACGCTCGGTTTTGGTATGTATGGCCCGAATTATAAGGGCAGCAATGATCAAATGAATTTTGAAAAGTTCGTACACTTTTTAAGAACATATCGTGAAGAAACATTACATATATTTGAAGTGAATAGTAAGGATACCGATGCGATTTTACGATATCAAGAAGAAGTGGATCGTAAAATTAAATTGGCGGTTTTAAACCAACAGTCTCATTACTATACGGTCTTTATGACCAGCATCGTTTTATTTGCTTTTATTAATTCGCGCGGATATGCCGACATTAATAAACAAATCCAGACGATTGCAAAAGAACTGGAGAAAAAAGAAGCCTTTAAAGGCAAAGAATGTTTACGTTTTGACTCAGCACTTAAAGGATTTAGAGATAGCTTTAAACATTACGTGCCATTTTATCAAAAACATGACTCGATTATCGCAACACTCTTGCATATTATGAGTCGTCATGATGATTATGCAGTGATGTGTTTCAACGGTGAAAAAACATTACGCAAGGCACAGTTTTTAGCGAAAAACTTAGTATTTAAAGAAGATAAATGGGATACTTTAAATCAGTTTTGCACCAGCAATTATCTTTATCCCCATGATGACACAACCCTTTTAGTGGTGACGGTCATGTTAGATGTATTACAAAGAAATTATTTAAAGATCAAATTATTATTTGATACCAATCAATATTAAGGAGACGAATAAAATGAATTTTTTAGAAGAATTAGAATGGCGTGGCTTAGTTAAAGACGTCACAGACAGAGAAGGTTTAGTAGAGCGCTTAAAAACGCCAGTTACATTATATTGTGGATTTGATCCAACCGCAGATTCACTCCATGTGGGTCACCTCCAACAATTAATCCTTTTAAAAAGATATCAAGAACAAGGACACCATCCGATTGCTTTAATTGGTGGGGCAACTGGGATGATTGGTGATCCCCGTCCGACAACAGAAAGAAAACTGTTAAACGATGAGGAATTAGCGAAAAACTTTAAAGGAATCGCCAGCCAAATTGAGCGCGTTTTATCATCTGATGATAACCCAATTAAAATTGTCGATAATGCCGATTGGCTTAAAGATATTACCATGCTAGATTTCCTAAGAGATTATGGTAAACACTTTGGTATTAATACGATGATGGCTAAAGAAACTGTGGCCAGTCGTTTAGATACTGGAATTTCTTTTACAGAATTTTCTTATATTATTTTACAAGCCATCGATTTTCTTCATCTTTACAAAGAAGAAGGCATTGAATTACAAATCGGTGGTTCTGATCAATGGGGAAACCTGGTCGCAGGAGCTGATCTAATTCGTAAAATGGAAGGGAATGACGCAAAGGTATACGGTGTTACCTCCCACCTGATTATGAAAGCAGATGGCACGAAATTTGGTAAGAGTGAAGGTGCAAACGTATGGTTAGATCCAGCACGTACCAATCCTTATGAATTCTACCAATTCTTCTTCAATACCAGTGATGATGATATTATTGACTTTTTAAAACGTCTTTCATTACGCTCTGTTGATGAAATTAAAGCACTTGAAGCCAGCTTTAACAAAGCACCTCACTTACGTGAAGCTCAAAAAGCGTTAGCTGAAGAACTTACAGCGATGGTCTTTGGACAAGAAGGCTTAGAACAGGCGCTTAAAATTACCGAAGCACTTTTCAAAGGAACGATTCATGAATTAAGCAGTGAAGAAATTCACCACGCTTTTAAAGGTGTCGAGACTTTTAAAGTAAAAGACGGTAATGTCGTAGATGTCTTAGTTGAAGCGAAAGTCTTCAATAGTAAGCGTGAAGCACGTCAATTAATTCAAGGCAAAGGGCTCCGCATTAACGGTCAAGTGGTCGAAAGTGAAACGGACCAATTACTAAAAGAAAATGCATTAGCAGATGATATCAGTATTTTAAGAAGAGGTAAGAAAACATATTTTGTATTAGAGCATCAAGGATAGGAGTGTTTGGATGAAAAAAACCATTCTCGTTCTTTTAATCACCCTGATCCTAACAGGTTGTTCTGTGGGTGGTAAGAAAGACTATACAGACAAAGTACAACAATATCAGTCATATTACGAAACGGTTTTAGACCAAGATAAATTTAAAAAATCATCCGACTTCTTTAATATAGAAGCCAAGATTGATCAATCGGATAAAGAATATTTTTATGAAGTTGTGATTAACGAACCGCAAATTGCGATGTACGATGTCAAAGTTTTAATTGTCGAAAACAAAGAAAACTACTCAAATGAAGTCATGCAACCAACGGTCGGTATCTTTGAAAGCCAAAGTTATAATTTGATTCCAGGACAAGTAAATCAAGATAAAGGCTTTATGAACGGGATTCAACTTTTAAAAGATATCAAGGAACCAAACGTCCAACTCCAAATTATTGTCAGTTTCACTGATTATCGCAAATTGGAAACATTCCAAGAATTTATCGAATTTGATCTCAAATACGAAGATGACAAAAAAGAAGAACAAAAAGAAGAAGAATCAAAAGAAGATGCTTCTGAAGAAAAGGAAGATAAAGCATAGCCAACGCGCTATGCTTTTTTTACTTATTGCACAAATAGGTTATGTTTTTCACAATCTTTGCATTATTTTACAAGTAATTGTATAAATGCGCATATTTTGATGACAACGCTTACATTTTGCTGCACAAATAAGCAATTTTAATGGTAGACTCAAACCATAGAAAGAAGGTCTTACAATGCGAAAAGATAAAGTAAGAGTTGTGCAGTATGGTTGTGGTTTGATGTCAAAGGTGATTATGCGATATTTACATGATCATGATGTTGAAATAGTGGGGGCCATTGATGTAAATCCAGACCTAATTGGTAAGGATATTGGTCCTTATATGGGACTTGATGAAAATTTAGGGATTATTATTTCAGATGATGCGGATCAAGTTTTAAGCAGTTGTGCTGCGGATGTCGCAATCGTGACAACATTCTCCTATATGAAAGAAATGATGCCATTTTTAGAACAATGTGCTGAATATGGTATCAACGTGATCACAACAGGAGATGAAGCCATTTATCCATGGAATACATCACCTATGGAAACAAATCGTTTAGATCGTTTAGCTAAAGAAAAAGGAATTACCATTATGGGAACAGGGATGCAAGATATTTATTGGATTGCCTATCCCGCTTTAATGGCCGCAGGCTGCAATCAAGTTGAAAAAATCAAAGGAACGATCAGTTACAACATTGAAGATTATGGCTTGGCAGGACTTGATTTTAGCTCAGCTCATTTAAACTTCAATGAAGCACGCGAAGCAGGGGCTTACTTATGGAATTCAGGTTGGAATTCAACAGAAGCTTTATGTGCACGCTTAAAACTCAGTCTTAAATCAATCCATCATGAAACAAATATCATTACTTTAGAAGAAGATATGGAATCACTCGTTTTAGAAAAAGATTATAAAAAGGGTGAGATTGTAGGGGTATCTCTTACCACCATCGCCCAAACCCACCAAGGCATTGATTTAGAAGTAGAATGTATTGCGAAAATTTTTAATAAAGAAGAAGCTGATTTATGTGTTTGGGAAATTATCGGAGAACCAAATCTTAAAACCCGTGTTGAAAGACCAGACACTGTCGCTTTAACCTGTGGTACAGTCTTAAATCGTATCCCATCAGTCATTCAAGCAGAACCAGGTTATGTTACTGCAGAGAAATTGGCCGATCCAGAGTTTCATGTTCATCCAATGCATCTTTACCTTTAAGAATTAAAAACCCCTTGATAAAAGGGGTTTTCTTTTGCAGCAACAAAAAAGAGTGCTGAGCACTCTTTAATGATTATCTGTTGTAGAATTCAACGACTAATGCTTCGTCAATTTCTTGGTTTAATTCATTACGTTCTGGTAATCTTGTTAATGAGCCTTTGAAAGCTTCTTTATCAAATTCAATGTAATCGACCATTGATACATTAGCTTCTAATGCTTCTTTGATTGATTCCATTTTTCTTGATGATTCTTTAACTTCGATAATTTGTCCAGGTTGTACTGTGTATGATGGAATATCAACTTTCTTTCCATCAACTAAGATATGACCATGGTTAACAAGTTGTCTTGCACCACGGCGTGTACGTGCTAAGTTCATACGGTAAACGACGTTATCTAAACGTTGTTCGAGTAAGAAGAGGAAGTTATGTCCTGTAACACCTTCCATTTTAACTGCACGGTTATATGTGTTAAAGAATTGTTTTTCTGTCACACCATATGTGTAACGAATTCTTTGTTTTTCTTGTAACTGTAATCCGTAGTTTGATAATTTACGACGACGTGCTTGTCCGTGTTGTCCTGGTGGATAGTTACGACGTTGTAATTCTTCTCCAGTTTCTAAAATTGAAAAGCCTAATCTACGGGACTTTTTCCAAACTGGTCCTTTAATTCTTGCCATGTTGACCTCCTATTGTCTATCAGCAAGTTCACAAATTATTAATAGTTGAGTTTATCGTATGCCTTTTCCCATCAACAGCCATGGTACTTTAGCTCCTGCCGCGGGATAAACACGTGGCTATTAACTTTGTGTGCTGTGCGCTTTGACGCTTATATACTATACGAAATTATGAATTAAAAGTCAATTAAAATCATTAGAAAGCCTACAAACAAGAGTGTTCACAAAATAAACACTTCCTCCATAGAGAAGTCACAAATCAAGTTGGTAAAAATTCATGATTCTATGGTACAATAATAACAACTGAGGTGAAGGTATGAACTATAACGATATTTTAGAATTTTTAAATCAAAACAAAATTATTATTGCTGTGATATTTGCGGTTATTATTTTAGTTATTTTCTTTTTAATGCGCTCAAGCAAAAAGCGTAAATTAAAGCATCGCTTTGATGAAATAGAAATAAAATACAATGAATTAATGAGTATTCCCATACTCTTTAAAATTAATAAGGCCGTTGGCTTAGCCAAAATCAATCAAAGCTTAGCTAAAGATGTTGATATTTGTAATAACTTATTTGAAACGGTACGTGAACTCCAAGATGACTTAGTCCAACAAATTGGTGATGCTGATGATGCCTTGGCTTATGGTAAATTAAAAGAGGCAGATGAGCTGTTTACCAGCTTAGAATCCTTGATCGAAGAATCAATGGAAAAGACATATTTACTCGATCAAAAATTAGAAACGCTTTTAGAAGAAGAAACTCAACAACGTCTACAAATCAACGAACAAAAAAATGTATTCAGAGATTTAAAACGTCAAGCCAAAGCCAGTGAAATGCAATTAGGCGAAAGTTATCCTTTAATTCAAAGTGATATGCAAGATATTGAACATTTATTCTCAAACTTTGAAGAATGGATGTATGCTTCCAACTTCCAAAAAGCAGCCGAAGTCAGTGAACAAGCCAAAGCAAGCATCGAAGTTTTAGAAGCGAAAATCAATGCAATTCCTAAGTTATATGAACGCGCTAAAGGCTATATTCCCGAATTACTTGATGAGGTTTCACGTCTTTATCAAGGGGTTAAACAAGAAGGCGTCTTTGTGGAGCACTTAGAAGTGCCCCGTAATATTGGTATTTTAAGTGAAGTATTAAAAGAAGACTTATTACATATTGCCCAAGGCCATATCGATAAGAGTGCAGAAAGTTTAACTGAAAGTGAAAAACGCTTAGAACAACTCGTTTTAGAAATTCAAAAAGAGGCGACGGCCCATCAAGAAGTAGAAACCATCTATGCTGAACTCAGTAGCCTGATTGAGAGTCTGGGTTATGGTGTAGGCGAATTAGAAAAAGAAGCCCAACGCATCGAAGAGCGCTTTGACTTTCCAGGTTTTGAAGAACAAGTCGAAGTATTTAAACAGCGGTTGCTGGAACTGCAAGCACGCGATCAAAATATTCATCGCATGTTGCATGAAGAAGCCATTCCTGCTTCCTCAATCTTATTATCTGTCAAAGAGCTTGATCAAGATACACGCTTTTTATTTGATGATTTCAAAAAAGAAAAAGAAAAAGCAGAACAAGCCAATGCTGATGAAGTGCGCGCACGTAAACAATTACTCAAACTGCACTTAATAATTAACGATGTGCAAGTAAGAATCAAAAACCGTTCCTTGCCATCGATTTCTGAAAAATATCAAGATGATTTAAAGAAATCATACGGTTATACCGATCAAATTAAAGCGATGCTCGAACAAACGACCCTTAATGTCAGTTTGCTTAATGCAACCGTTGATGAAGCGATTGACTATATTTATAAGCTACATAACAATGTCAATAATTTAGTAGGGGTTGTTGATATGTGTGAAAACGCGATTGTTTATGCTAATAAATTCAGAGCGTTTGTACCTGATATTGATGCCGAATTAACCCGTGCGGAACTTGCCTTTAATAATGGTGAGTACACCCAAAGTTTAACCACGATTATCAATTCGATTGATCGTTTTCGTCCCAATACTGAATACGAGGAGATGATCCGAGAAAATGCCCGTAGTGCACAATAAAACAATTTATCTCGATGCAGCCAGCACTTTTCCAACAAGAAAAGAAATTGTGTCTGATGCTGCCAAATTAATGAATGAATATTATGGAAACGCTGACTCACTGCACCAAGCTGGTCAGCGTGTTTCACGTTTAATAGAGACCAGTCAAACGCAATTAGCGAAAATGCTCAACGTCACTCCGGAGGAAATTTTCTATACGTCTGGTGCCAGTGAGTCTAATTCATGGGCGATTATAGGTATCGCTTTAGCAAATCAAAAACAAGGCAAACACTTAATTACATCACAGATTGAACATGCCTCAAGCCTGAATGCCTTTCACTATTTAGAAAAAGAGTTTGGTTTTGAAGTAACTTATTTACCCGTCAACAAAAAGGGTTGTATTGAGTTAGAAACGCTCAGAAAATCATTGCGAGATGATACCACTTTAGTGAGTTTGTTTGCAGTGAATAATGAAGTAGGCAGTGTGCATCCAGTCACTCAAATTGCGCAAATCGTCAAAGCGCACTCAAATGCTTACTACCATGTGGATGCTGTTCAAGCCTTAGCCAAACATGAATTCTCGTTACAAGGGGTAGATGCAATCTCTTATTCAGCCCATAAAATAGGTGGACTTAAAGGAAGCGGTCTATTAATTAAAAGAGTGAATACGCCAATTCATCCCCTAATTTTTGGAGGCCAACAACAATACGGTTTACGTGGTGGGACGTTGAATAGCCCCGCAATGATATTATGGTCTAAGACCTTACGTTTGGCTTTAGAAGAAAGTAAAGCGTATGCGCCGGAAATTAAAACGATGGCCCAATATCTCTATGATTATTTTGAAGATAAAGATGGCATTGAAATCCATAGTTCTCGTGATGGTTCTCCTTATATCTTTAATTTATCAATTTTAAATGTTGGTTCAGAAATTATGATGAATGGTTTAAATCGTTATGGAATTTATGTCGCTTCGCAAAGTACTTGTCATAGTCACCAAGCCCATTCTCATGTCTTAAGTGCAATGGGCAAATCTGCAGAAGCGTTGCATAGTAGTATTAGAATTAGTTTATCTTCTATGGTAAAATTAGAAGATATTAAATTTGTGTGTGAAAAGATAATGGAGATAAAAAATTATGTACAAAATTGAATATGAATTTATTTTATGTCGTTATGGTGAATTATCAACGAAAGGTAAAAACCGTCGCGATTTTTCAAGAAGATTGTTAAGGAATATCAAATCACAATTAAAATCATTTGAAAACTTAACATACCAAGCAACCTATGATCGTCTTTATATCAACTTACATGGTGAAGATGGCTTAGCTGTCGCTGATAAATTACAACATGTCTTTGGCTTAAGTTCCTTTTCATTGGCTGCCAAAACAAGTCGTGAGATGGCTGATATGGCTGCAGTAGCAACCGCGCTGATTCAAAACGAATCAGGTAAGACATTTAAAGTCTTTACGAAAAGACATGATAAATCTTATCCTGAAGTATCCGATACAATAAATCGTTTTGTCGCTGGCGAAATATTACGCAATACAGACTTTAAAGTCGATGTTCATCATCCTGATGTTGAAGTGATTGTTGAGATACGTAAAGATGCAACTTACATTATGATGGGTAAAATCTTAGGGGCCGGTGGATATCCTGTTGGCGTTCAAGGAAAAGTCATGATGCAATTATCAGGTGGAATTGATTCTCCGGTAGCGGCATACTTAATGATGAAACGGGGCGTCAAATTAGAATTTGTGCACTTTGCTTCCCCACCTTATACCTCAGAAGCTGCCTTAAATAAGGTTTTAGATTTAGCGAAAACACTCACTAAATACCAAAACCATGTACGCGTCCATGTGATTCCTTTTGCTGATATTCAAATGGAAATCTATAAAGAAGCACCTGAAAGCTATATGGTCACCTTAATGCGTCGATTTATGCTTAAAATTGCTAATGAATTAGCCAATCAAACCCAATGTTTAGCGATTGCGAATGGCGAAAGTTTAGGTCAGGTTGCCTCGCAAACATTACACAGCATGGAAGCCATTACCAAAATGGATTCCTTGCCAATTTTGAGACCATTGATTACTTATGATAAAATAGAAATCATAGATTTAGCGAAAAAAATAGATACATATGAAACTTCAATCTTACCATTTGAAGATTGCTGTACGGTATTCAATCCAAAAAATCCCGTTACAAGACCTAAAACTGATAAAATCGAAGCTTATGAAGCGAAGATGGATGTCGATGCACTGATCAGTAAAGCAATCGAAAATATGACACACTATGATTTCAATTTTGGTGAAGAGCAAGAAGATTCATTTCTATAATTAAGGGAGGATACTATGGCATTTGATCAATTATCAAATCGATTACAAGATACATTTAGAAATATGGTTGGAAAGGGAAAACTTTCCGAAAAAAATATTAAAGATGCTTTAAGAGAAATAAGGATTTCTTTATTAGAAGCTGATGTCAGCTTAGAAGTGATTCAAGAATTATTAGATCATGTTCAAGAAGAAGCCCTAGGCATGAAAGTGACCCGCGATGTAGATCCGGCAGAAATGTTTGTTAAGATTGTGAATGATAAACTGGTTGAGATTTTAGGGTCAGAACATGCCCCTTTAGAATTTGCGCAAACCCCAGGTATTTTAATGATGGTTGGGCTTCAAGGGAGTGGTAAAACCACCAGTGTGGCCAAAATTGCCTATCATTTAAAGAAACGCGAAAATAAAAAGGTTTTAATGGTCGCTGCTGACTTAGCACGTCCTGCTGCCGTAGAACAGCTCCATGTTTTAGGAGAGCAAATTGGTGTTGATGTCTTTAGTCAAAAAGACACTGATCCTGTTGATGTTGTGAAAAACGCCTTAAAAGAAAAACATAACTATGATGTCTTATTGATTGATACAGCCGGACGTCTACAAATTGATGACGCTTTAATGGATCAAGTTTTAGATATTCAAAAAGTGGCGCAACCTGATGAAGTGTTGCTCAGTGTTGATGCGATGAGTGGTCAAGATATTATTAACGTGGCTGCTGGTTTTGATGAGAAGTTAAGTTTAACTGGTTTAATGGCTACTAAATTTGATGGGGATGCGCGTGGGGGTGCGATTTTATCAGTTCGTGCCTTAACGAATGTACCGGTTAAATTTGTTGGTGTGGGTGAAAAAATAGAAGATATGGAAACATTCCATCCTGATCGTGTTGCTTCCCGTATTTTAGGGATGGGTGATATTGTTTCATTGGTCGAAAAAGCCCAAGAAAAAATGGATCTAGAAGCCAGTGAAAAAGCAGCTGAGCGCATGATGAAGGGTGAATTCACTATGGATGATCTCTTAACTCAAATGCAACAAGTCACCAAAATGGGGCCTTTATCCGGGCTTTTAAAAATGGTTCCAGGTGCTAATAAATTCGCCGCACAAATTGATGATGATAGTGCTTCAAGTGAATTTAAGAAAATTGAATCGATGATTTTAAGTATGACACCAGAAGAACGTCAAAATCCAAGCTTAATTCGTTCATCACGTAAAAGAAGAATTGCCGAAGGATCAGGCAATACAGTGACAGATGTCAATCGTTTATTAAAACAATACGACCAAATGAAAAAACAAATGAGAATGTTCTCAAGAATGCTGGGTTAGGCTTGATTATCTGATTTGAATATGATAAATTATAAAGGCTTATGCACTCTAGTTCCGCTATTGAAATGGATATGAACTAGTTTTAGAGAAGAAAGGATGTCAGAAATATGAATATTTTAGATAAAGTAACACAAACGCAATTACGTAATGACTTACCAGAATTTCGTTCAGGAAGTACAGTACGTGTAGACGTTATTATCCGTGAAGGCGATAAATCACGTATCCAGGCTTTTGAAGGTGTTGTAATCAAAAGAACAGGATCAGGTATTGCGGAAACATTTACAGTTCGTAAGATTTCATCAGGAATCGGAGTTGAACGTACATTCCCACTACACTCACCAATCATTGATAATATTACTGTTCTTAGAAATGGTAAAGTACGCCGTAGTAAATTATACTACCTCAGAGAGCGTTCAGGTAAATCAGCACGTATCGCTGAAAAACGCTAAGTTATTAAAGCCGTATATGCATACGGCTTTTTCTTTATGAATGGGGGAGTATTATGGAACAAAAAGACGATCGTTTTCTCAGTTTATTAAAAAGTTTTATCGAAAGCTTGATTATTAGTTTGGTTATCGCCATTGTGTTAACCCAATTTATTATCAGACCTGTCCGCGTGGAGGGGCTTTCAATGTACCCAACCTTAAATGATAAGGAATTGGGCTTTTCCAATATCATCGTGACTAAAATAAGCAGTGTAAAACGCTTTGATGTCGTAGTGATCCATTTAAAAGATCAAAACAAATATATTGTTAAGCGTGTCATTGGTTTACCAGGTGAAGAAATTGAGTATCGTGATGAGGTCCTTTATGTTAATGGTGAAGCCTTAGATGAGCCCTTTTTGGATAATCCGCATCATAACGCTTTTGTCAATGATGAAAGAGAATTTATGCAAGATTTTGGGCCGATTATCGTAGATGAAGATCATTATTTTGTCTTAGGTGATAACCGTCCGAATTCAATCGATTCGCGAAATTATGGCTTATTTAGTAAAGATATGATTAGTAGTAAAAATGTTTTTGTATTTTTACCTTTAAAAAATGTACGAAGGGTGCGACGTCCATGAGTGTACATTGGTATCCAGGTCATATGGCCAAAGCATTTCGTTTAATTGAAAATGAAGTAAAGAAAGTGGATTTTGTGATTGAATGTCGTGATGCACGTGCTCCATTATCAAGTCGGAATCCCGTTCTAGGCGATAAAATTGCCAATAAACCCAAGTTGATTCTGTTACTCAAGAAGGATTTAGCCGATCCCAATGAAAGCCAAAAATGGCTTAAACATCTTAAAGATGAAGGAAACTATGTGCTCTTGCTTGATACATTGAAAGATCCCGTACCCAAATTGCTGATTAGTGAGATTGACAAGATGATGCAATTTAAACGAGAACGAGAGAAAAGACGGGGGATGAAACGTCGTCCTGATCGGGCCTTAATTGTGGGTGTACCCAATGTAGGTAAATCAACTTTAATTAATCAATTATCAAAAAGAAAAGCGGCTGCAGTTGAAAATAGACCGGGCGTTACCCAAGCACTTAAACTGATACAAGTCAATCAATACCTCGACTTAGTTGATACACCAGGGGTTTTATGGCCGAAATTTGATACAAAAGAAATGGGCTTACATTGTGCTTTAGTAGGCTCTGTTAAAGACACCGGCTTTGATTATCACACTGTTTTAGATTACGCTTTAGAAAAACAGGGTCATGATCCGCAAACTTTTTTAGAGAAATTTGCGCTTGAAAAAGGACTTTTGGGCAAAGATGGTCAAGCTGATATCACGAAAGCAAGCGAACGCTATTTGAATGAATTACAAAATGGAAAGCATGGTAGAATCACATGGGACAAGCTTTAATTGCTTATGAAAAAAACTATTGGGAGCAAGAACTGTTGGTTGTTGGTCTTGACGAAGCAGGTCGTGGGCCCATGGCTGGGCCTTGCGTAGTAGCAGGGGTAGTTTTTCCGCTTGGTTTTTATCATGAAGAAATTAATGATTCAAAAAAACTAAGTGATCAAAAAAGACGAGATTTAGTATCATTAATTAAAGAAAATGCCCTTTGGTATGATATTTATGTCGTTGATATTGCCATGATTGAGCGCTACAATATTTATCAAGCAACCAAGTTAGCCATGGAAGTTTTAAGTAAGAAAAGTAAGGCTAAAGTTGCCTTGACCGATGCTTTACCCATACAAGTTTCAGGGGTAAAAAATGAAAGCATTATTAAAGGAGATCAAAAATCAATCTCGATAGCGGCTGCCAGTATTTTAGCGAAAACATATCGTGATGATATCATGATTGAATATGATGCCCTTTATCCTGAATATGGTTTTAAAAATCATAAAGGTTATGCTACCAAAGCGCATAAAGAGGCAATTTTGAAATATGGACGCTGTCCCATTCATCGCCCTTCTTTTCGCTTTAAAGATGAGGACCAAATATCACTCGATATTTAGGACTTATCTTTTTTTATGCCTATTTCATCATTGAGGTGACTTATGCGTAATTATTTAAAAAATCTTGCCATTCATTATCACGGAAATCAAAGAAAGATTAAAAAAGCATTATTAACGCAGCAAAATGTGCCCGAATACAAATGCGATTGTTCTTATCTTACGATTATTGATAAGCATTATCCTGCACGTTTATTAGAACTTTATGATCCACCGTTTGTTTTGTTTTATCAAGGAAATCTGGCTTTACTAAGAAAAACATGCAGTGGGGTGATTGGCAGTCGTCAAGCCAATACGTATGCTTTAAATGAAACGCGTGATTTAGTGAATCAACTGAAGCAAACAGATGTGATTGTGTCAGGTTTAGCTTATGGCATAGATGTACAAGCACATCAAACAGCCTTAGATTGTGATACAATTGCGATATTAGGTAATGGTTTGGATTGCTATTATCCTTATGCGCATCAAAACATTCAAAATGAAATGATGCGTAAGCATTTAGTCATCAGTGAATTTCCCCAAGGGGTCAAACCGCGACCCTATCACTTCCCAGTCCGTAATCGGCTCATTGCCGCTTTGTCTGATCGTATTTTTATTATGGCAGCCAGTGAAAAAAGTGGTACAATGCATACAGCAAACATCAGCTTAGAACTGAATAAAGCTATTTATGTCTTACCGCATCGCGTTGATGAGATGACAGGCCAAGGATGTAATCGTTTAATCTTAGAAGGCGCAATGATATTGACAAAAAGTAATGGTTTATACAATATATAAGTAAGGAGTGTATTTATGAAAAATTTAGTAATTGTGGAGTCACCTTCAAAATCAAAGACAATTGAAAAATATTTAGGTCCAGATTTTGAAGTTGTCTCATCGAAAGGACATATTCGCGATCTTGCCACACGTGGTAAAGATGGTTTGGGTGTTGACTTTGAAGATGATTTCAAGGCAACCTATAGTATTTCCCGCCAGAAGAAAGACGTCGTTAAAGAATTAAAGAAAAAAGCTAAAGATGCCGATTATGTTTATCTTGCAACTGACCCTGACCGTGAAGGGGAAGCAATTTCATGGCACTTAGCCCAAGAACTCGAATTAGATTTAAATGAAAAAAACCGTGTTGTGTTTAATGAGATTACCAAAGACGCTGTTTTAAAAGCATTTGAAAGTCCTCGTCAAATTGATATGGATTTGGTTAAATCACAAGAAACAAGAAGAATCTTGGACCGAATTATTGGGTTTAAACTGTCAAAGTTACTGCAATCAAAAATCCGCAGTAAAAGTGCCGGCCGCGTCCAGTCAGTTGCTTTAAAACTGATTGTCGATCGAGAAAAAGAAATTGAAGCCTTTGTCCCAGAAGAATACTGGAGTGTTTTAGCGTTTTTTGAAAACGAAGGAAATGAAATTGAAACAACGGCAGCTCGTTATAAAAATAAAAAATTAGAGCTAAAAAGTAAAGAAGATGCAGATAAGGTCTTAGCAGCCACCCAAGGCGAATTTGTGATTTCGAAACTTGAGAAAAAGCAACGTAAAAGAGCACCGAAATTACCATTTATTACCTCAACCTTACAACAAGAAGCTTCGACACGTTTAGGCTTTGCTTCTCGAAAAACAATGCGTGTAGCGCAAAAACTATATGAGGGAATTGAAATGGGTGGCGAAAACGAAGGTTTAATCACTTATATGAGAACAGACTCAACCCGTTTAAGTGATGTGTTTGTTAAAGATACCAAAGCTTATATCGAAAACCAATATGGCAAAAAGTATGTTGGTAAATACCGTGCAGGTAAAAAGACTGACAATCAACAAGATGCGCACGAAGCGATTAGACCAACCAGCATTCATCGAACACCTGAGTCTGTTAAACAATACCTCAGCAAGGATGAATACAGCCTGTATCGCTTTATATATCGTCGTGCACTGGCTTCACTTATGGCTTCAGCTGAATTTGATGCAATCAGTGTTGTTTTCTCGCAAAATGATTATGATTTCAATGGTAGTGGGCAAATCCTCACCTTTGATGGTTACATGCGTGCTTATGATTATGAGAAATCATCAGATAAAATTATGGGTAAATTAGATGAAAACAAAAAATACAAGGCTGAAAAAATTGAAGCCAACCAACACTTTACCCAACCACCTGCTCGCTATACTGAAGCGCGTTTAATCAAAGAACTTGAAGAACAAGGAATTGGCCGACCAAGTACCTACTCGATGATTTTAGATACAATTGTCTATCGTGCCTACGCGACTTTTGGGGCAGTTTCAGAAACTTCCCGAACAAAAGTTTTCAAACCCACTGAGCAAGGGGTTTTAACCAGCGAGAAATTAGATGAACACTTCTCAGATATTATTAACGTTGATTATACCGCCAAAATGGAAGCGGAATTAGACGAAATTTCCGAAGGCGATAAAGATAACGTGAAAGCCTTACAAGACTTTGTCGATAAATTCTATCCACTTTTAGAAGAAGCAGATAAAAATATGGAAAAAATTGAACCAGAAAAATTAGGTGAGGCATGTCCTGATTGTGGTGGTGATTTAGTCTATCGCTTTGGTCGTTATGGTAAATTTATCGCCTGTTCTAATTTCCCAGACTGTCGCTATAATCGCGCATTAGATCAAGATAAAAAAGCGGAACCTGAATATACAGGGGAAATCTGTCCTGAATGTGGGGAAAAATTGATTAAACGAAAAAATAGATTTGGTACCTATTTTGTTGGTTGTTCAGGCTTTCCAAAATGCCGCTACATCCAACCCAATAAAAAGAAGAAAAAGGCGGAAGATAAAGATGGCGAAGAAACAGAAGATTAGAGTTGTTGGGGCTGGCCTTGCTGGGAGTGAGGCAGCCTACCAATTAGCTAAAAATGGTTATGAAGTTGAATTATATGAAATGCGTCCTGTAAAAATGACCCCAGCCCATACAGGAGATAAATTTGCGGAATTAGTTTGTTCTAATTCTTTTCGTTCTAACGATTTAAAAAATGCAGTCGGGATTATCAAAGAAGAAATGCGTCGCTTTGATAGTTTAATTATGCAACAAGCAGCGCTCCATCAAATTCCAGCGGGGAGTGCATTAGCGGTTGATCGTGAAGGTTTTAGTGCCAGTGTGAGTGAAATCTTAAAAGCAATGCCTAATATTACCGTTGTGAATAAAGAATTTACTGAATTAGACGACACACCAACTATCATCGCAACGGGCCCTTTAACATCAGAAAAACTAGCGCAAACATTGCAAGAAAGTTTTGGTCAAGATGATTTACACTTTTATGATGCGGTAGCGCCGATTGTTTCTGTCGATAAAATTAATTTTGATATTGCCTATCGTAAATCACGTTATGATAAAGGGGATGGTGATGATTATATCAACTGTCCAATGGATCAAGAAACCTTTATGAACTTTTATCAAGAAGTACTGAAGGCAGAACAAGCACCGATGCGTGAATTTGAAGACGTGAAGGTATTTGAAGCGTGTATGCCCATTGAAGAGATGGCACAGCGGGGGATGAAGACAATGCTTTTTGGTCCTTTAAAACCCGTAGGCTTAGAGACACCCGATGGTAAAAGACCTTATGCCGTAGTGCAATTACGTCAAGATGATGCCGCTGCATCACTTTACAATTTGGTCGGCTTTCAAACTCGGATGAAATGGCCCGATCAAAAACGTATCATTCGTATGATTCCTGGCTTAGAAAACGTTGATATTGTGCGCTATGGTGTGATGCACCGGAATACTTATTTAAAAGCGCCGTTAATTATGAACGAGTATTTCCAAAGTAAACTGCATCCGCATATTTTCTTTGCTGGTCAAGTCAGTGGGGTTGAAGGTTATGTTGAATCCGCCAGCTCAGGGCTTTATGCAGCTTTAAATATGATGGAGTATTTAGAAAAAGAAACAATCACCGGTTTAAGTGGTCATACGATGATGGGCTCTTTAGGACGCTATGTTGCTAATGCCAATCCAGAAAAATTCCAACCGATGAATATTAATTTTGGTATTGTGACTGATGCGATTAAAGATCGTGAGCAAATGGCAAAGAGAAGTTTGCGTGAGATTGATGCCTACATCAAAAACAATGCTTGATGAATTTTTACAGGAATTAAGTTTAGAGCATACCCAATCTGAGCACACTGAAGATGCTTATCGTCGCGATATTCTCCAGTTTTTTGATTATATTGAGGATGATTATAAAAATGTAAATCAAAATAGTGCTTATGAATATTTGACGCGCCTTCATGAACAAGGACTCAGTAGTAGTACCATTGCGCGAAAAATATCATCCCTTCGTAGTTTTTATCGTTTTTTACAAAAAAACTATGGTCTTTTACAAAATCCTTTCAGTCAAGTAAAAGTTAAAGCGGACGTGCAAAAACTGCCTTCCTTTTTAATGTATCGCGAACTGGAAGCGGTCTTTGCTACCTGTGATGATTCGCCGATAGGACAAAGAAATCGCGTCATGATGGAATTTATGTATGCGTGTGGTTTGCGTGTGAGTGAACTGGTGAATTTACAAGTACAAGATATTTCCTTGGCAGAGCGCGTTGTGTTGATTCAAGGGAAGGGAAGTAAGCAACGACTGAGTTTTTTTTATAAAAGCTTTCAAGAACTCTTAGCATATTATATAAATGAAGTGTATCCCATATTGAAAAAGGGGAAAACACATAACTATCTCTTTGTGAATCACCACGGCAATCCCATATCAACCCGAGGCGTGCAAATGGTAGTGGCTAAAGCAGGTGAAGCAGCGCAACTGAAACAAGCCTTGCACCCGCATATGTTTCGTCATACTTTCGCTACTCATTTATTGGACAATGGTGCCAGTATTCGGGTTGTTCAAAGTTTGTTGGGTCATGCCTCTTTAAGTACGACCCAAATCTATACCCATGTATCACAAGAGAAAATTAAAAAGATTTATGATGAAACTATCAATCACATAATTTAACATGCTCGTGGCATATTTATGCGATATTATTGCTTTATATTATAAGTGTAAGAAAAGTCTTACAAGTATGAAACTCTTCTCCTATATTCATATCCCCTTGTGAATATTTATTCTTCATACAGTATTCTTTCCCCTTATAAATAAAGATTAAAGCCACGACAATAATAGTGGCTTTTTCTTTTGTAATTTTTACGTGTAATGTTTGACATTACACTGTGTTTTCTCTATAATTAAGTAGCGTTTGAAAAGCAGGGTGATAGTATGAAGTTTTTACGCTCTGATTTAGACCAAATGGAAAACTCAGTCATTAAGATTGATCGGATGGTTGAAATCGAAATAGAAGATCATCCTCGATGTCGTGAATTACGTAATGTTCATATTTTCGGAGAAGCTTATTACGATATGTATGATGCACGTCTTACGTTTGATTTAAGCATTGAAGGTGAAATGATTGTTCCTTGTGCAATTACCTTTAAACCGTTAACGCTTGATTTTCAAAATGATTTCTATGATAGTTTTACTTTCATAGAGCAGGATGAAGATGAAGAAGACATGAACACCTTTTTCGTAGAGGGTGATGAGATTGATATAGAGCCCAACATAAGAGCGGCTGTTCTCTCAGAAATCCCACTGAAGGTCGTTGATCCAGATTTAGAAAGCTATCCTCAGGGAGACGGTTGGATTGTAATGACAGAAGAAGAATATGAGAAGGAAAAAAGCGAAGCAATTGACCCACGACTCGCAAAACTAAAAGAATTAAAAATTGATTAATTGGAGGTGAAGATGATGGCAGTACCAAAGAGACGCACATCTAAAGCAAGAAAAAATAAACGTCGTGCACATTATAACTTACCACGTGTTACATTAAGTAAAGATCCTCAAACAGGAGAGTGGCAAGTACCACATCGTCAAAAACGCGAGGACGTTAAGTAAGAATTAATCTTGGGGAACCAAGATTTTTTTCTTTATAAGGAGGTTTCATGCTCAATTCAGAACGATTTCTTAATCAATTTGTGACCGTAGAAATGATTTTAAAAGATATGTTAAAAGTGAATCAGTATAGCTTTGTGAAAATGGTGCATTTGGCAAGTAAAAAAGATGCCACGATTAATCGCTACCAAAACGATTTATTAGAACTGGCGCAATTACGTAATGCGATTGTGCATAATCGCACCTCAGATGAAAAAGCAATCGCCGAACCCCATGATGATGTGCTTGTTTTAATAGATAAAATAGTACTGCAATTAGAAAAACCACCGCGAATCAAAAACTTAAAATTACAAAATGTTTTTACAATTCAAAACGATTTCTATCTGGATGAGTTATCACTGATTCAAGAAAAATATAATTATTCAGTTGTACCTGTTTATCGTGATGGGGTATATGAGGGCTGTGTCCATGCCAGGCTTTATCAAAAAGCGTTTCAATTTAAGGATAATGGCATCAAGACTGCTTCGGACCTATTGAAACTGGGCAACTATCACAATCGTTTACCCTTTGTTTCGCAGCAGAAAAAACTGATTGATTTGGTTAATGAATTTAATGCTTCCTATCAAAAAGGGAAAGGAATCATTGCCTATTTAGTAACTGAAAGCGGCAAAGAAAATGAGCGCATTCAAGGAATTATCACCCCAGCAGACATGCCAGGCATAATAAAACACCTTGAATAATAAGCTATTAGCATGTATATTAATGAAGAGCTATTATTAATTAAAAAAGGAGTTATTATGTCAAATTATTTTGTGATGAAAGAAGCCTCCCTTAAAAGATATAACACGTTGCGACTTGATGTTGTCGCCAATACGATTGTGATTCCCTATTCTGTTGCAGGGTTGGTTGAGGCATTCAGAGATTTTAAAGATAAAGAAATTGTTGTGATTGGTAACGGATCAAATATGTTGTTTAGTAAAGATTATTATGATGAAAACACAGTTTTTGTCATTAATGTTTTACTGACCAGTATTACAACGGCTGATGGAGAAATTGTGGCCGAAGCTGGGGCAAGGTTAAACCGTTTGGCTTGGTTTACCTGCGAACAATCAGTGGGTGGCTATGAATTCTGTGAAGATATTCCAGGCACAATTGGTGGAGCCTTAATTATGAATGCGGGCCAATGGCAATATACCATTGGGCAATATGTCAATTGGGTCGAAGTTTATAATTACGAAACAGATCAAGTTGAAAAGATTATTCCTGATGAAAACTTTTTCGCATATCGTTACTCACGTCTTACAGAATTACCGGTTTATATTTTGCGCGCTGGCTTATCAATTCAAGAAGGCGATTATAATGAATCATTAGAAAAAATGCTTTATTACCGTCATGAACGCTATGTAAAACAACCACGTAATTACGCCAATGCGGGCAGCGTCTTTAAAAGACCGAAAGATAAAGAGGGAAATTCGCTTTATGTTTGGAAACTTTTTGATGGGGTAGACTTACGCGGTTATCGCGTAGGTGATGCCATGGTATCAACCAAACATCCAGGCTTTATCGTCAATGTAGGTAACGCAACCGTCGCAGATATGCATGCGGTCATTGCCGAATGTAAGCGTCGTGTTAAAGAAGAATATGATGTTGAAATAGAATTAGAATGGCGCACCATTTAAATTAAGTTAAAAGACCGAAAGGTCTTTTTTTTTGCGCAAAAATGAAAACAGATAATATCATTACCATTTTTATGCTTTTATGATACAATAGTGGTACAAAGTGGTGTCAAATGGGGGAAAGTGGGTGACAACCATGTTCATGGGGGAATATCGACACAAAATCGATACGAAAGGCCGGCTGATTATACCAGCTGATTTTCGTGATGAACTCCAAGATAAAATGGTTGTAACCAAAGGACTCGATGGCTGTTTGGCCATTTACACCATGGAACAATGGCAAGAAGAGTATGAAAAACTCAAACAACTGCCAACAACAAATCGAAAAGCAAGAATGTATGTACACATGATTATGGCAAAAGCAGCCCAGTGCGAACTGGATGCGCACAATCGTATTAGAATTCCAGCCCACCTTGTCAAAGAGGCTGAATTGGAAAAAGATTGTGTCATTGTTGGTGTCAGCGATCATGTCGAGATATGGAATGAAGAGAAGTGGGATGCATATTATGATGTCGCAAGTGAAAACTTCGAAGATATTGCAGAATCACTAACGGAGTACTTAATATGAAACATTATCCAGTTATGTTAAATGAATGTATTACAGAATTGAATATTAAGCCAGATGGCATTTATATTGATGCAACTTTAGGGGCTGGCGGCCACAGTTTTGAAATCGCGAAAAGATTGACTGAAGGCAAACTCATTGTCTTTGACAAAGATCATGAAGCTTTAGCCCGCGGTAAGGCAAAATTACAAGCCTATGAAGATAACGTAATTTTTATGCACCGCTCTTATGCTGATATCAAAACCGTCGTCAGTGAACTGGGTTTAAAAGGGGTTGATGGTATTCTCTTTGACTTAGGTGTATCATCGCCGCAATTTGATGATCCTAAGCGTGGATTCAGTTATCGTTTTGATAGTCGACTGGATATGCGAATGGATCAAAGACAAAGTTTAAGTGCCTATGAAGTTGTGAATACTTATGACGAAGCAGACTTAATTAGAATTCTTCAAGAATTTGGTGAAGAACGCTATGCTAAAAAAATTGTAGCAGAGATGATCAAAGCCAGACCCATTACCACAACCTTTGAATTGGTTGATGTGATTAAGAAAGCCTACCCTGCTTATGAGCTTAAAAAAGGGCATCCTGCAAGGCAAACATTTCAAGCCTTACGTATGGAAGTTAATGATGAATTAAAAGATTTAAATCAGGCTCTAGAAGCAGCAATAGAAGTTATTAATCCTAAAGGAAGAGTTGTCGTTTTAAGTTTTCACTCCTTAGAAGATCGTTTAGTGAAACAGAAATTTAATGCAGTGGGTAAAAAAGCGAAAGTGAATCCAAGAATTCCCATTCCCATAGAAGCAAGTTTGAATTATAAAGTAAGAAAAAAAGGTGTTAAAGCCAGTAAAGAAGAATTAGCCGAAAATTCAAGGTCACGCAGTGCCTTATTAAGATCATTAGAGAGGATGAAGTAACATGGCAAAAAGAGTTGTTAAAAAACGCAAGAAAAAAATACGTTGGACAGGTATGATGAGTTTTATATTATTTTTGAGTTTTAGTTCATTTCTGATGAGCCAAGTATTTCTCCAAACTGAAAACACACGTTTAATGAAACAAATTCAAGATGTTGAAAGTGAAATCGCCAATGTCAAAAGCGAAAATGAAGTTCTCACAGCCAGCATCCAAGATTTACGTAATTATAACCGTGTTGTAAATATTGCGAATGAAGCAGGCTTGACAGTTCAAAATAATGCAGTAACAATTAAATTAGGTGATTAATTCATGAAAAAAACAAATCCAAATCTCAAAGTATTTATCATCACAATCGTTATGGCACTTCTGTTTATCACAGTGGGTGCCAATGTTTTTGTTGTGTCGGTATTGGGGATTCATATTAACTCCAAAACAAATATCAAAGAAGAAATTGAAGGCATTCACGTTGTCGATAAAACGCTTACCGCAAGTCGTGGGAAGTTTTTAGATCGCAATGGTGCCGTAATCGCCCAAGATAAAACTGCCTACACCCTGTATGCCAATATCGATCCAAAGCGCGTTACCAGTAAAGGTAACCCAGCTCATGTTGTCGATAAAGAAGATGCTGCTGAAAAAATCGGCGCGGTCATTAACGAAGACAAACAAACAGTGCTAAACATCTTAAATCAAGAAAATGTCAGTCAAGTTGAATTTGGTTATAAAGGTAAAAAGCTCACCGTTGAGCAAAAAGAACAACTTGAAGCTTTTGAAATACCAGGCCTTGGTTTTACACCAATCCTCATTCGTGATTATCCCTTTAAACATTTTGCTTCAACGTTAGTTGGAATTTCTCTTTTTGATGAAGAAAGTAAGCAAATTACCGGACGTTTTGGTTTGGAAGCAATTTACGATGAGTATTTACTGGGTACCAATGGCTTTAAACGCTACCAACAAGATAAAGATGGTTATATTTTGCCTCAAGTTGAAGTATTGGAAGAAGCGCCTATTGACGGTCATAATGTGAAACTAACGCTTGATCGAACCATACAAGAATCTTTAGAAATGAACTTAAAAGGCATTGCTGAAGATGAAGGTGTTAAAGCCAGTGAACTATGGGGTGCCGTGATTGAAGCGAAAACAGGAAAAGTTGTGGCTTGGGCAGATTATCCTAGTTTTGATCCCAATATCTTAGATATTGAGACCTATGAAAATAAAGGCGCTCAATATACTTATGAACCAGGCTCAACCATGAAAACTTTCACCATCGCCGCCGCCATTGATCAAGGGGTTTTTGATAAAGATGAAAAATTTGATTCAGGACCTTTCTATGTTGGTGTTGAGGATGGTAAAGCAGTGCGTTTACCCAATAGTCAAAATAGTGTTGCGACAATCACCAACGCTATGAATGTTAATTATGGCGATATTACTTATGAGTATGGTTTTGATATATCATCAAACGTAATGATTGCGGAATTATTAACCAAAAAACTTGATCCAGAAGTTTTTCATGATTACTTATATAAACTGGGCTTTTTCAAAACAGTTGATACAGATGGTATTTACGAAAGTGAAGGCTTTGACTTATGGGAATGGCCTTTAGAAAAGGTAAGCAATGGTTTTGGTCAAGGTTCGACGGTGACAATGTTACAAATGTTACAGGCCTACACATCAGTGGTGACTGATGGCACCATGGTCAAACCATACTTTGTTGAAGAAATAAGAGATCCAAATACTGATGAAGTGATTTACGAAGGCAAAACAACCGTAGTAGGCAAACCATTTAAAGAAAGTACTGCCTTACAAGTGCGCGATAATATGCGAACTGTTGTTACCAGAGGGTCTGCGCAACGTTTTAACATCGATGAAATTGAAGTGATTGGTAAAACGGGAACGGCGCAGATGGTAGTTGATGGGGGTTATTCCGCAACAGATTATATTTTCTCATCAGCCTTAGCCTTTCCATACTCAGATCCTGAATACATCGTTTATACAGCTTATCAAGCTAAATACGGTCATGATGTTGACTTCAGTGCGAAATATGTTAACGAGATTGTGAAAAAAGTGGTCTCAACTTATGCTTTACAAGATCATGAAGAAGATCATGTCATAAAAGAGACTGAAACCAAGCCTTTAGAACAATTTATTAACATGGAAAGTGCAGCTGCAAAAAATCATTTAGAGCAACTTAACTTAAATCATGTTATTATTGGGGATGGCAGTTACATTGTGGATCAATATCCTAAAGCAGGCGAAGACATTCTTACCAATGCCTTAATTCTGTTAAAGACAGAAGGAAAACAAATGACAATGCCGGACATGACTGGTTGGTCACAAAAGGAAGTCAAAGCATTTTCTCATCTAACACAGATTCAAATAGACATTGAGGGGGCTGGCTTTGTCGTTAGCCAATCTGCTGCAAAGGATGCAGCAATAAGCCAAGAGGATACCATAACGGTAACGTTACAATAGTAAGGAGACGTATTATGATTAAAGTATTTATAGGGGGAACGATTTCGTTTTTACTGGCAAGTTTTTTATACCCACATTTTATTAAATTTCTACAAGAAAATAATTTTCAACAAAAACCAAGCGAATATGCATTAGAAGAATATAAAGAGAAAAGCAAAACGGTGACGTTTGGTGGCTTTATCTTCTTAATTGTCCCAATTATTGTGACTGTATTTTTGCTTAATCGCTATTTAGATCGCAATACCGTTTTAATTTTACTGGTCTTTTTAGGTTATGGTTTAATTGGGCTTGTTGATGATTATAAAATCGTCAAAGAAGGCAAAAATGATGGGCTCTCGGCGAAAATGAAATTCGCCTTACAACTCATTTTAGCCGTTGTCTTCTATGTGCTTTACTTAAAATTTGGGGGCGATAACCTATTAACGGTACCCTTTAAAAAGACACCCATTGATCTCTCATACTTATATTTTGTCATGGTTTTATTTATTCTTACCGGAAGCTCTAATGCTGTGAATCTCACTGATGGTATGGATGGTTTAGCCAGTGGGACAGTTATTATTGCCTTATTACCTTTTGCATACTTTGCCTATCAACAAGCAGAAATGGGTCTATTCTTTTTTGTGATTAGTTTGATTGCATCACTTTTTGCCTTTTTACGTTTTAATAAAAGCCCGGCGAAAATCTTTATGGGTGATGTGGGATCCTTAGCCCTGGGCGCAGTTTTAGGCGTTTTATCGATTTTATTAAGAAAAGAATTATTATTTGTCATCATTGGTGGTGTCTTTGTTTTTGAAACAGTGACCGTCATTATGCAACAAATTTCATGGCGTACCCGTCGTAAAAGAATTTTCAAATACACACCGATTCATTACAGCTTTACGTTAAATGGCTGGAAAGAAAAAGATGTTGTCTTATTGTTTTATGCTCTTGGGCTTACATTTGCTTTAATTGGGCTAGGATTGAGTGCATTATCATGAGGATCATTCTTTTAGGTGCTGGTCGCAGTGGTCTGGGTGCAGCGCGTCTTTTGGCGCAAGATAAAAAAATTATACTTATTAATGAAAAAGCATTCCCTGAACAAGAAGAACTGGAAGCTTTAGGTGTAACGGTTTTAATTCAAGATTTTGAATCGTTTGATTTTAAATGTGATGATTTAATTTATAAAGCACCAGGCATCGCTGAATCGGCTTTTTTTCCTAAAACATATAATGAGATTGATTTGGTTGCAGAGTATGCACCACAGTATGACTTATATGCGGTATCGGGAACGAATGGTAAAACCACCACAACGACTTTACTAAATGCGATGCTTAATCGTCAATTCCCTTCATTTGCGGCAGGGAATATTGGTTATAGTCTCAGTCAAAGTATTGTTGATCATGGTGACATGGCTGCGAAAGTAGCGCTAGAAATTTCTGCCTTTCAAATGGATGGTGTCAAAAACGCTCGTTTTGAAATCTATGCCTTAATGAATTTAACCCCTGATCATCTTGATCGTTATGGGAATGAAAAGGCATATTACAATGCAAAAATGAAAATTTTCCCTTATACCAAACAACTAATTCTAAATTATGATGACGCTAATATTATGAGTGAAATCAGTCAAAAGACTTTACCAGAAAAATGTTATTACCTTTCGCTTAAAGAAAGAAAAGACATTTATCTAGAAAATGATGCGATTTATTTCCATGAAACCAAACTGTTTAATTTAGCGGACTTACATTTAATTGGAACGCATAATCTCTATAACGCTGCCTTTGCTGCAACGATGGCTTATTTGGCAGGCGTTGAGGTTAAGGAAATTCAAAAAGTCTTACAAAACTTTAGCGGTGTGCCTCATCGGATGGAATATGTTGATACGATTGAAGGCGTTGCCTTCTACAATGACTCTAAAGGGACAAATCCTGAGGCGACACAAGTCTGTCTGCAATCCTTTGATAATATTCATTGGTTGGCTGGTGGTTATGATGAAGGTAATGATTTCGCAACTTTAATTAAAGAAAAGGCTCATATTAAAAAAGCCTATTTCTATGGTGCGAGTGCCCAAAAGTTACAAAAACATTTTCCAGAAGCAAAAATATACCCTGATTTAAAAGCGGCCTTTAAAGCGGCTGTTTCTCAAGCAGAAGCGTTAGATAATATTGTATTAAGCCCTGCTTGTGCAAGTTATGATCAATATGATAACTTTGAACAACGGGGTGAAGAATTTAAAAAACTCGTAAAAACTCTTTAAGAGTTTTTTTTATGTGTGAAATCATGTATTATAAGTATAGGTTTGAGGTGGCATATGAATTTTAATAATCAACAAGTACAAATGGTCTTAAGTCTTAGATTAAGACAACTCCAAGAAAGTGGCCTAGAAGGCATTGCGCTTAAAGATCTCGAAGCAATCTTCGGAGATCTTTTTAAACGCAAATATAAAGCCAATCGTATCAGTGATTTGGTCGATTTAATTTTTACGACCAGTGATGATGATATTGTAAAAATGTTAGCGGTCCATTCCAAAAAAGAAGCTTATTACCACTCAATTGCAGATTATTCTGATTTGCTCACTGGAGATGGTGGCTTTGAAAAATAAAGAAGGGTTTACGCGGAATATATTTACTCTAGTGATAATTATCTTTTTATCACTTTTTTCATTTATGGTCCTGGGTGAATTTAAAACTGGGATTGGTTTTGGTAAAGATGTTCGCGTGATGATTAAAACAAAGGATCACGATGCTTTAGATGCATTTATCCATCAATCAGTACACAAGGGCATTGAAACAAGAAAAGAAACGATTGTGCTAGATGAATACTACTTACTCACAAGTTCTTATGCAGGTCCGCTAACAAGTTATGAAAATGAACTCAAGGAGGCCATTGCAGATATAGATATTATCCATAGTGGCTCGTTTGGTTCTTTAACGAAATTACAAAATTATCAAAGCTTTGTCGCTGTATATATCTTTGTTTATATCAGTCTGATTGTGATTTACTTTTATTACCGCTTTAAAATAATCGGTCTTTATACAGGCTTAGAAATAGTTTTAGCGATCGTTGGCGCTTTAAGTATTGTTGCGCTTTTTAATTATCCACTCACTAAATCACTATGGTTTTCTTTTTTAGTCGGAAGCCTTGTGATGATTGCGCAAAAAAGAGCCCAACTCACACGTAATACAGGGCGTTCATTAGCAAAGGTGTATGAAAGTTTGCCCTTGTATACTAAACAATGTGTGTTACATACCCTTATATTTTTATTGATGGGTTTAATTACCTTTCATAAAGCGCCTTATGATTTTCCTTCTGTAAGTATCTTTTTTATTGCTTTAGCCTTGATTAATTTTATAGGTGAGATCTTATGGAACCGATTGGGCACGTATTTAATCTTATTTTTAAGTCACGAAGATAAAAAAGAGCCCGTGTTATTCGAAAGTGAAGCTATTTTATCTGTCGGTGACGATTTATCAAGAAAATATAAATTTGTGCGGCATGTTTTTATGGTTCTTTTCTTATTATCAGTTGTCTTAGGTGTACTTTATGGCTTTAATTACCAAGAAGGGGAAGATTTTTCGAATCTTAATGTCGTTGTCATAGAAAAATCAGATCCCAGTACTTTTCTTCAAGTTGAAGCAACTTTACATCAAATGGATTATTTTTCTGATCAACTAGGGTACGAAGTCAGTGAACAGGGTCATATTTGGCTTAATTTCGATGCCCATTTAACAGAAAGAGAACTCATGAATATCAGTAATAAAATTGAGGAAACAACATTTATTGAGACTGGTTATTTTAAAACAATCTCAGCGACCCCTCCCTTATTATCAAGAACATTTTATACGCGTGCACTTTCAATGATTATGGTAAGTATATTAATGCAGTGGCTCTTTTTAGAAAAACAACATTTCTTCTCCTATGTTGCCGCTAGTTTCTTATCTTTTATTTTCTTTCTTTTATTGGTGATTGTTTATCAATTAAATTGGACACGGGAAATTGTGTTGGCGTCGTGGTTTTTTCCCTTAATGATGGCCACCACGATTATTGAAGAACCGCGCATTTTAACTGAGCAACATCAAGCTGGCATTGTTCAATCCGCCATTTATTCACTCACTTCCATCAGTTTAGTCTCAGTTCCAGTTTTAATTATTGTGCCAACCCGAATTGGGATTGAAATCGCATTTATTATGATATTAGGCTTTCTTGCGATACACTTTGCCTATTGTTTTGTATCGGCAGGAAAGCAAATCAATAAGGAGGTCTTTCATGAAGACGAAACTCGCACAAGCAATTGTTGATTATTGGGATTTACCGCAAGCTAAAGCAAAATCATTAATCGAACCAGAACATCAAGTCTTAACCCATCAAGGCTTTGCTCATTTTATGAAAAATGCACAAAAGCTGATGATTGCAGGTGATTATGATTGCGATGGCGTCATGTCAACCACCATTGCGGCTTTATGCGCAGAAAAATTAGAAATTCCCTATGGCTACTATATTCCTAACCGTTTAAAAGAGGGCTATGGGCTTAAAGAGGCGACTGTACGCTTAGCTTATGAAAAAGGCTATACAGATTTATTACTGGTTGATAATGGTGTTAAAGCTCAAGAGGCTATTTTGTTGGCGCTTGAATTGGGCTTAAATGTTGCGGTGGTCGACCACCATTTAATTGAAGATGACTTAACAGATCAAGCCCTATGGGTCCATCCTGATTTGCTTGATGATCCTTATTTTGCTGACATGTCAGCAGGCGGGTTAATGGCGGCTTTAGCGGAAGGGATGGGTTTAGATGACCCTTATATCACCGCTTTGGGTGCCTTAGCTACCGTGGCTGATGTCATGCCTTTGTGGGGGAAAAATAGAGATCTTTGTTACCGCGGGGTAAACGATCTGAATCAATATCGCTTTGTGCATTTTGAAAAACTCGTAAACACACGTTATCTTCATCATTACACAGCCCAAGTCTTGGCATTTCAAATCAGCCCTAAGATTAATACCTTAGGCCGTCTTTCCGATCAAGCCAATATCAATACAGCCGTGCAATATTTCTTAAGTGAAGATCAAGCGGTTATCAATAGTTTCGCGCAACAATTGTTGAGTTTAAATACCAAACGTAAGCAAATGAGTAAGCAAATTGAAGCACTTGCCTTATCGCAAGTAAATGATGATTCAGTACAAATTATCAGTTCGAAGCATTTTCATGAAGGTTTGTTGGGTATCGTGGCTAACACGGTTGCGGCAGAAACATTAAAACCAAGTATTTTATTAAAAGAATATGATGCTATTTACAAAGGCAGTGCCCGGAGTATGACAGTATCACTTCAAGCTCTTTTCTCTCAGTTACCACAAGAATACTTTGTGAATATGGGGGGCCATGATTTTGCTTATGGTTTAACCTTAAAAAAGGAACATTACCCTGCATTTGTTAAAGATGTGAATCGCTTAAGCGATATGATGGAAAAAATAGCGGTTGAAAAGCCAGTGATTGAAGTGCCAATCTCTTGGATTACGCAAGAAGCGCTACAAGAAATCAAGCAATTTGAACCACTTGGAGAAGGCTTACAACTACCGCAATTACAAGTAGAGATTCCTGAAAACAAACAAGTTTATGCGATTAACGGTTACGGCTATAAATATCGTTTCTTTAACAGTAATGTTGCGGAAGCGGTTTATTTTAATAACCAAATCAGTTTGATAGATATGGAGCAAGCAAAGCAAATGCGTGTCAGTTTAGATTTACAATCAGCCGATAAAATACAAGTTTATATCGAAGAATTGATTTAACTTATGATATGATGTAAGAAAGGGGGCGTAATATGATCCCAAAAATAATATTATCTTTTTCGCTCTTGTTATCGCCATTATTCGCAACAAGCACATTACAAGCAGAAACAGCAGCTAAAGAAAATGTGACCGTTGTGAATGAAACAGATACAACGCAAGAGCCTGACAAAGAAGAACAAAAACCACTTTTAGAACTTTCCAAAACTGAGTTCACAATAGAAAAAGACGCCAGTATTCAATTGATTTATACGTTACAAGAAGGGGCGACGCTCAGCTTTAAGGCTCAAAATCCAGAAATTTTAGCGATTGATAATCAAGGGCGCATGCAAGGATTAAAAGCGGGGACGACCGCTGTTGCAGTCACAGCAAATAAAGATGAAATCAACGAGCAATATGAATTGAAAGTAACCGTCTATGAGTTAAGTGGCAAGATTACTTTTGATTATAATGAGTTTAATTTATCTCGTGGCTATACTTATGAGGTCCCTTATAAAATTGAAGGTAATATGAGTGACAATGAGTTAATCTGGGAATCAGATAATCCAAGTATTGCCAGCGTTGAAGATGGGAAAGTGACCGGTCATAAGATTGGTACGACAACGATTCGTGTCTTTGGGCTCAACACACAAGATGAGACGATTGTTCATGTAATTGCGCCATTAAAAGACATGGTCTTTAATCCTGAAAAAGTAAGTATGACGGTTGGTGAAAAAATCACCATGCCCGATTTAGTTTTTGTGCCTTATGACACAACCACGCCTAAAGAGATTCGTTATGAAATCTCAGATCGCAGTCTTTTAGAAATTGAAGAGGATCAACTGCATGCCTTAAAACCAGGAAAAGTCATGGTGCATGGCTTTATTGGCGAAGTTGAAGCGCAATTAGAAGTGATTATTGAACCAAAGTTAACTGAATCAGGTTCTAATATAGTTGATTTGAAAATTGAGCATTTGGAAAATAACCAAATGATTTTATTTCACGATGACCTCTCCCAATACAAAGCCCAAACATTTGCTTTGAAATTACCAACACGAGAAATCATTGAATATCTCAACGAGCATAAAACTTTGGACTTAATCATTGTTTTAAATGATCGCTTATATGAAGCGGGTATGAAAAATGTAGAATCATTTGTAATTAATGAATCAATTATGAATATTTTAGATGGCAAACAATTGAATATCCATCTGTTAAATCAAGCGAATAAACCTCAGTTGATTTATTCACTTAATGGCGCGCAAAAACAAGCACTAGATTTACGCTTCAATATTAGTAAGTTGGATAATCTCACCCTGAATAAATTTAATATTAAAGGGCATGCGTATCATCTGCAGTTTAAAAACCATCGGGGTTTCCCTTTAAATACCGTTGTTAAAATCCCGGCAGAACGGATTAATGCCCATTTTAATCAGCTGCATTTTATCTACACTTTACAACATGATGAATTAGTTGATACCCAACAAAGCATGAGTATTGATAGTCAAGATTACTTGGAATTTGAAATTTCAGAATCAGACTACATTGTTACCATTGCTAAAGTAAGTACTAAAAGTGATAGTAAGGTGATTATGACCTTAAGTATCATTTTAATTTTACTTTTAATCACTTTTGTACTTGTCTATTTAAAGAAACATAAGAAAATATAAATGTGTTATAATAGATAAGTAAAAATTTGGAGGAAAATATGGACTTAAAAAAATATATCGCAACAATTGATGGCTTTCCTAAAGAAGGTATTAAATTTAGAGACATTACACCACTGATGGCAGATGGTGACGCCTTTAGTGAAGCAACCAGACTTTTTGAAGGCTTTGCTCGTAAAGTGGGGGCAGAGGTCATTGTCGGGCCAGAATCTCGCGGCTTTATCTTTGGCTGTCCCGTTGCTTATGCTATGAATATTGGTTTTGTCCCGGTACGTAAACCAGGTAAATTACCACGGGAAACGGTCAGTTATAAATATGATTTAGAATATGGTAGCAATGAATTACATATTCATAAAGATGGGGTTAAACCAGGTCAAAAAGTACTTATTATCGACGACTTACTGGCAACAGGAGGGACGATTGAAGCTTCCGTGGCTTTAGTTGAAGCACTGGGTGCAGAAGTTGTTGGCTGTGGCTTTTTAATTGAATTAGAAGATTTAAATGGCCGTGATAAACTTGAAGGCATTGATGTCTTCACAATCATGAAATATTAATACGAAGTCTAGTACTTCGTTTTTTAAATAAAGGGGGTGCTCTAATGAAGCAACTAACAAGAATTTCAATTGATGATGTTATGAATGAAGCCAAGCGCTATATCAGTAAAAAAGAAAGCTTGGATCTTATTTATCATGCTTATGAATATGCTGAAGAGAAACACAGCGGTCAATACCGCAAAAGTGGTGAACCTTATCTTGTTCACGTTTTACAGGTTGCTTACATTTTAGCGCAATTAAATGTTTCACCAACAACCATTGCTGCGGGTCTTTTGCATGATGTCATCGAAGATTGCGATGTCACTTATGATGATTTAGCACAAGAATTCAGCGAAGAAATCGCTACGCTTGTTGAAAGTGTTACGAAAATTGGTAACTTAGAATTTAAAGATGAACGGGAGTATTTAGCGGCTAACCATCGTAAAATCTTTATCGCGATGGCTAAAGATGTGCGGGTTATTTTTATTAAATTAGTGGATCGTCTGCATAATATGCGAACCCTTCAATTCCAACCACCACATAAACAAAAAAAGATTGCTGAAGAGACTTTAGATGTTTATGCACCCATTGCCCATCGATTGGGTATTGGAGAAATCAAAAATGAATTAGAAGATCTGGCTTTTTCTTATCTTCATCGCGATAAGTATTATGAAATTGCCCGTCTTGTTGATGCGCGTAAAACAGAGCGTGATGCGCAAGTCACCAGTATGATTAAAGATATTGCCGATTTACTCATTGAAAAGAAAATCGAATTTAATATTTTTGGGCGCTCAAAACATTTATACAGTATCTATAAAAAAATGGAGAAGAAGCAAAAACGTTTTGATGAAATTCTAGATTTATTAGCCATTCGTATTATTACCGAAACGGAATTAAACTGTTATGAAGTCTTGGGTTACATTCACGCGAAATACAGACCCATTCCTGGTCGATTTAAAGATTATATTGCTATGCCAAAAGTTAATATGTACCAATCACTACATACGACGATCGTTGGCGAAGGCGGTAATATTTTTGAAGTCCAAATTCGTACAAAACAAATGGATGATGTGGCAGAACGCGGGGTTGCAGCGCACTGGAAATATAAAGAAGGATCCACTGGCACCGATGCCCATCATCAAAAAGAAATTGAAGATCGCTTAGCCTGGTTTAAAGATATCAGTGAATTAGCGGAAAACGAAAACCAAGATGCATTAGAATATATGCATGTCTTACAAAAAGATATTTTTGAAGCCAATGTCTATGCCATGACCCCACGCGGTCGGGTTATCGATTTACCAACGGGTGCAACACCGATTGATTTTGCCTACCGTATTCATACTGAAGTGGGTCATCAAACGGTGGGGGCACTTGTCAATGGGACTTTAGTACCCTTAAATACACAACTTAAAACTGGTGATGTGGTACAAATTAAAACCTCAAACCAAGCCAGTCCCAGCGAAGACTGGTTGAAGGTTGTGAAAACAAATCAAGCGAAAAATAAAATCAGAAGTTATATCAGTAAGAAACAAAAAGAAGATAAAGATGCGATGGTCCAAAAAGGACAAATTATCTTTAGAGATGAAGCAAGACGTAGGGGCTTTGATGAAAAGGAACTCTTAGATTCCAAACATCTTGACAGCGTTCTGCATGGTTTTTCTATCAATCACCATGATGATTTAATGGTTGCTTTAGGGACCAAGTCCTTGGCGCCACAAGCTTTATTTGAGAAACTATCACCACAACATAAACCAAATGATCAAGCGATGGAGAAAGTCGATCGTGTGGTTAATCGTAATTTACCGCGACCAAGCAGTAATAAAGCAGGTGTAGTGGTAGAAGGGATTGACTCGATGATGATTTCTTTAAGCAAATGTTGTAATCCCATCTATGGCGAACCAATTCTTGGCTTTATTACCAAAGGCCAAGGTGTTAAAGTGCACCGGGTAGATTGTCCTAATATGGAAGGGGTCACGCAACGGGTAATTGATGTTGCCTGGGAACAAAACCATGAAAATGGTGAATATGAATCAGTCTTAGAAATTGAATCGGTTGATCGCAATTTCCTAGTCACTGATTTGGTGACCTGTACCTCGCAATTACGGGTTAAATTAAATGAATTCAATTCGGTTATCAATGATGATTTGGTGCATGTAACCACGAAAATGCGAGTGGTTGTAAGCGATATTCAGCATTTACGCTCCCTGATTGCGAATTTAAGAAAAGTTGATGGGGTAAACCGAGTAACCAGAGTCAATTTATAAATTGCATAATCTTTTGACTTATGCTAAAGTAATAGAGAAAATCGAAGATCGTGATTGAACTTAACAAGACATAACAGAGAGATGATGTTTGGTGTAAATCATCATGTTGAATTAAGTGTGACCCACAGGAGATGTTATCTTGAAGCAAGTAGAGATAATCGTAACTCGCGTTAAGAGTTAAGTATTAAGTAAAGGTGGTACCACGCGCTTGCGTCCTTGGTAGCACCTTTTTGTATCTAAAAAGAAGATAAAGGAGGATTTTATGGCAAAATTTAAAGCCCCACGGGGAACCCAAGATGTTTTTGGTGAAGAAGTTTTAAAGTGGCATTTCCTTGAGGAAACGGCCCGTAACTTATGTGAAAAATATCATGTCAGTGAAATGCGAACACCAGAATTTGAACATACTGAAGTGTTTGATCGTGGGAATGACGCCAGTGATGTTGTGAATAAAGAAATGTATACATTCACTGATCGTGGTGATCGTCAGTTGACCTTAAAACCAGAAGGCACAGCAGGATTAATCAGAGCTTATGTAGAAAATAAACTTTATGCTCAAGGCGGTGGCGTCCAACGCTACTACTATATCGCGCCAAACTTTCGTTACGAAAGACCACAAAAAGGGAGAATGCGAATTCATCACCAATTTGGGATAGAATTTCTTGGGGTTGAAAGTCCTTACGTTGATGTTGAGGCTCTTCTATTAGGCCTTGATTATCTTAATGAAATCGGTCTTAAGGATTATCGCGTCGTAATTAATACTTTAGGGGATCAAGCCAGTCAAGATGCCTATAAGAAAGCTTTACGTGCGCATTTTGCACCGCATCTTGATACGATGTGTGCAGATTGTCAAAGACGCTACGAGCAAAATCCTTTACGTATTTTAGATTGTAAAGTTGACCAAGAGCATCCAGCCATGCAAGATGCGCCAAGTAATATGAGCTATCTTAATGAAGAATCAAAAGCCTACTTCGCAGCGGTTAAAGCCATTTTAGAAGCAGAAAATATTGCTTATGAGGTGGATGATCGTCTTGTGCGTGGATTAGATTACTATCACCATACGGTATTTGAAGTGATTTCAACCCACCCTAAAGCAGGCTCACAAGCAACGCTTTTTGCTGGCGGACGCTATGCTCATTTAGTAGAGTATTTTGGCGGCCCAGCGCAAAGTGCTGTTGGATTGGGTATTGGTTTAGAACGCTTGTTGGTTTATTTAGAATTAGCAGAGAAAGAATTTGATTTAGATACGCAAATTGATGTTTATGGTATGCCTTTAGATCATGAATCAATTGGCACGATTTTTAATCTTACCCATCAATTACGTAAAGCTGGTTATAAATGTGATTTAGATGTAGAGAAAAAATCAATGCGGGCACAATTTAAATTGGCTGATCGTTATCAAGCAAAAATTGTTTTATTATGTGGCGATCAAGAACGCGAAAACGGGACTGTGACCCTAAAAAATCAAAGTACGCAAGAACAAATTACAATTAAACAAGAAGATTTATTAACACATGTTGCACAGTGGATTGGAGAAGAAAATGAATAGAACACATCATAATGGTACATTAAGAATCGAAAATGTCGGCGAGGTTGTTTCACTGGTCGGATGGGTAGCGAAACGAAGAAACTTTGGCTCAATTAATTTTATTGATTTACGTGATCGCAGTGGTATTGTTCAATTGGTGGTGAACCATGATGAATATCCGGTAGTTCAAGAACTCAAAAGTGAATACGTCATTTCAGTTACGGGAACTGTGCGTGAACGTCAAGATAAAAACCCTAAATTACCAACAGGTGATATCGAGATTGAAGTCAGTGACATCGCAATTATTAATAAAGCCAAACAAACACCAATGATTATTGCCGATAAAACTGATGCGTTAGAAGATACACGTTTAAAATACCGTTATCTTGATTTACGTCGCCCGATTATGCAAGAACGCTTAATGACTCGCGCTAAAATTGTACGCGAAATGCGTAATACCCTAGATGACCTTGGTTTTTTAGATATTGAAACACCCCTGTTAACCAAATCAACACCTGAAGGGGCAAGAGAATATCTTGTACCTTCCCGCGTCCATCCAGGGGAGTTCTATGCGCTTGCCCAATCACCTCAGATTTTTAAACAAATGTTAATGATTGGTGGCTTAGAGCGTTATTACCAAATTGCGCGTTGCTTCAGAGATGAAGATTTAAGAGCTGATCGTCAATTAGACTTTACCCAAATCGACATTGAAGCCTCATTTTTAAGTCAAGATCAATTTATGAGTATCATTGAAGAGGTCATCGATAATGTGATGGTGAATGTCATGGGGACAGAAAAACCAACGGTTGATCGTGTTTCTTTCAACGATGCCATGAATATTTATGGTAGTGACAAACCAGATCGTCGTTTTGCAATGCATTTACAAGATCTCAATCATATTTTTAAAGATACAGAATTTAAGGTATTCCAGTCAGTCTTAGCTGAAAATGGGAGCTTAAAAGGACTTGTCTTAAAAAATAAAGCCAATGAAGTAACCCGTCGTATCAGCGATGGTTATACGGATTTAGTGAAGAAATATGGCTTGGGTGGCTTAGTTGTCATGAAACTTGAAAAGGGTGAATTTTCTGGTCCAGCAAAATTCTTTACTGAAGCAGAACTGGAAACTTTAAAAGCAGAACTGCAATTAGAAGATAATGATGTCTTATTTGTAGGTAGTGGTGCCTGGGAAACAACTTGTGAAGCCATGGGTGCTTTACGGATGCAATTAGGAAAAGATTATAATTTAATTGATGAAGCAGCCTTCGACTATCTTTGGGTTGTTGATTTCCCAATGTTTGAATTGGGCGATGAAGGCGAACTTGTTGCAAGACATCATCCATTCACAGCACCAAAAGCTGAAGATGTTGCGAAACTGGACACAGATCCTTTAAATGTCACAGCGCAAGCTTATGACTTAGTCTTAAATGGTTTTGAAGTTGCGGGTGGTTCAATGCGTATTTATGACCAAGACTTACAAAAGAAAATGTTCAGCTTAATTGGCTTTACGGATGAACAAATTGAAAAACGCTTTGGTTTCTTTGTCGAAGCATTCCAATATGGTACACCACCACATGGCGGTATTGCCTTTGGACTAGATCGTTATGCGATGGCCTTAACTCACTCTGATACGATTAGAGATGTTATTGCCTTCCCTAAAAATGCTTCAGCGCGTTGTCCATTAACCCATGCGCCATCACCTGCGACAGCGCAGCAATTAGAAGATTTACATTTAGAAATAGATAAAAAATAGTAAGACGTAAGCACCAGAGCTCTGGTGCTTTACTATGATTTGAAAGGTGGATTTATGAATAAAGAAAATAAAATGGGCTATGCACCCATCTTACCGCTTATTTTAAAAATGAGCTTACCCGCAATGTTTTCGATGTTGATTCAATCACTCTATAATATTGTGGACTCCTATTTTGTTGGGAAAATTAGTGAAGAGGCACTGCGTGCGACCTCTCTTTCTTTTCCAATTCAAATTATGATTATTGCTTTTGGGGTTGGAACAGGGGTTGGGGTCAGTTCTTATGTGGCGCGTAGCTTAGGTGCCAATCGTCAAAAAGAAGCAGATAATGCGGCCATGCATGGCCTTGTGTTAGCCTTGTTAACGTGGCTTGTGATGATCTTTTTTGGTGTCTTTTTATCAAGACCTTTTATTTCGATTTTTACCAGTAATGAAAATGTCATTGAAATGGGACATCAATATCTTGCGATTATCAGTGGATTTGGGATTTTCTCCTTAATCCATATCGTGGGTGAAAAAACGATTCAAGGGAGCGGGAATATGATTATTCCCATGATTGCGCAAACGGTTGGGGCGATCATTAATATTATATTAGATCCAATCTTTATCTTTACCTTTGGTATGGGAATTAAAGGGGCTGCGATTGCGACCATTATTGGTCAGTCATTCAGTGCGCTGATTTCTTTATATGGTCTATTCAGAAAAGAATCACTTTTAAAAATGGATTTTAAGAACTTTAAATTTAACGTACCGATGGTAAAACAAATCTATGAAGTTGGTTTTCCAAGTATTTTAATGCAAAGCGTTGGGGCTTTTTTGGTGATCTTTTTAAACCGTATTGTGGGACAATTTACAGAAGTAGCGGTTTCCGTTTTAGGGGTTTATTTTAAACTGGAATCATTTGTGATGATGCCTGTGTATGGTTTAGGCCAAGGTATTTTACCTTTAGTGGCCTTTAATTACGGCGCGCATCAATATGAACGAATTCATCAAACCTATCATTATGGGGTGCGTATTTCTTTTGTCTTAATGTTAATCGGTTTAATCATCTTCCAAATCTTCCCAGCACAACTCATGGGCATCTTTACCGATGATATGGCGATGATTACGATGGGGGTAAGAACGTTACGCATCATCTCGTTATATTTCATTCCTGCTTCATTAGCGATTATTAATTCAATTTATTTCCAATCAATGGGGATTGGTCGCTATAGCTTGATTGTTTCCTTCTTAAGACAAATTGGCCTTCTGTTACCTTTGGCACATTTGTTTGCTAACTTTGGTTTAGATTATGTCTGGTTTGCCTATCCTGTAGCTGAGATTCTGACTTTATTTGTCTCTATGCGTTTTTATCGCAAGACGAATGAGGAAAAGCTCTTGACTTCAAATTAACAGTGGTGTTATAATGTAACAGCAATAAGAAAGTAGAAGCACATTCTCACCTGATGACATAAGTCATGGGTATACGCTTAGCTAAAACTATAAAATAGCTGTCGTAAGTGTGTCTTAATTTCAAGTGCACACTTTTTTATTGTCAAAAACACAAGGAGGTGAATGCCATTAGTAATCGTAAAAGGAATAATCAAAACGAACTTGTTAACGAATCGATTCGTTTTAAAGAAGTCTTAGTGATTGGTGCCGAAGGGGAACAACTCGGAATCTTAACGCGTCGTGATGCTCTAAACAAAGCATACGAAGTGGGTATGGATTTATTATGTGTTGCGCCCAATGCAAATCCACCCGTCTGTAAGATTTTAGATTATGGAAGATATCGTTATGAAGAACAAAAGAAAGCCAAAGAAGCAAAGAAACATCAACATGTTACGCAAGTTAAACCATTGCGTCTTTCTCCAGTAATTGAAGAGCACGACTTTGATACAAAATTACGTCATGCTCGTAAATGGTTAGAGCAAGGAATGAAAGTTAAAGTTGATATGCGCTTTAGAGGTCGTTTGATTACCCGCGTGGAAGTTGGTCGTACAACGATGAATCAATTTATTGAAGAACTTTCTGATCTTGGTACTGTTGAAAAGAAACCAAAATTAGAAGGAAACACAATGTCCGTTGTAATTTCTCCACTCAAACAGAATTAAGTTTATAAGGAGGGCTTTGTAATGCCAAAGATGAAAACAAAAAGAACACTTGCAAAACGTGTTAAACGTACAGCCAGTGGCAAACTTAAAAGACAACAAACAAACAGCAATCACTTTTTTAGAAACAAATCATCAAAACAAAAAAGAAACTTACGTCAATCAACACTTGTATCAAAAAGTGATTACAAACGTATTAAGCATTTATTGCAAGATTAGGAAGGGTGAATTAGATGCCAAGAACAACTACAGCAGTGCCATCACGTGCACGTCGTAAAAAAACATTAAAATTAGCAAAAGGATACTACGGTTCCAAACATAGTTTATACCGTACAGCAAATGAGCAAGTTATGCGCTCAATGCGTTACTCATACCGTGATCGTAAACAATTAAAACGTGAAATGCGTAAATTGTGGATTACACGTATTAACGCAGCAGCACGCCTTAACAACACAACATACAGTGAGTTAATGCATGGACTTCGTTTAGCTAATATTTCAATCAACCGTAAAATGCTTTCTGAAGTGGCAATCCACGATCCAGAAGGATTTACAAAGATTGTAGAAGAAGCTCAAAAAGCTTTAGAAAAATAAGATGTCACATGATGCGCGACATGTCGTCAATGAATTAATCGTTGATATCTTTAAGAATATCTTAGATCTTGAGGAGAAATACCATCAACTTCATGGCATTGAACTGTCGATGACCGAGATTCATACTCTCGATAGCATTCAAAAAAATAAAACAAAACCCATGTCTGATGTTGCGAAGTCGTTAAATGTTACACAAGGGACACTAACGACAACTGTAAAGCGACTTGAACAAAAAGGCTTTGTAAAACGTGTAAAGGACGATAAAGATCGTCGAATCAATCGATTGGAACTACAAGATTCTGCTTATTCTGTTTTAAAAATACACGAGCAATTTCACGAAGAGATGATTGCCGGTGTCTTACAACAAGGAGAAGTGAATCCTGAGTTAATTCAATCTATTAAGAATTTGAATGAATTCTTTAAAACAATTGATAAAAAATAAAGAGAACCTCATTTGGGGTTCTCTTTTCTTTTATTGATAGGTTTCTTTTAAACGTTGATATTTTAGAGCCGCAATATCATGGTAGATTTGTTCTTGATGCAATTCATACATAGCCATGCCCCATTCACACCAAAGTACATGCAAGCCCCGTTCAAATAAAAGCAAAGTTGCTTGTTCTTGCGCTGATGGCAAATGGCCAAAATAGGTAAGATAGATTTCTTCTCGAGCCTTTTGATCTTGAATATCGTTTTCAGTTATAAATGACATTAAATCAAAATAGGGGTGATTATCCATGGCATATTCATAATCAATGAGATAATCGTGATTTTTTGTAAAGAGGAAATTCCCTTCAACAAGATCATTATGACACAAAATGGGCTCATAATTTAAGTTTTCAATCTCATCAAGGACAGACCAGGCAAAGGATGTATCATAGATTGGATTTTTAATTAAGGCTTGATACTTTTTAAAACTATTTTTAATGCTGTAAATTTTACCGGTCTTGATTTTAGCCTGATGTAATTTTTTAATCAGTAAGGTTGCGCGCTGACGATAGCGAATATCAAAATGTTCTGCATTAGGAATAAACTCTGTCACTTTTATGCCGTTATTTGCGTTATAATAAAGCAAGGGAACATCGATATCAAGTGCTGCTATTAAGTGTAAGACCTGTTCTTCATGATGGTAATCAAAAAGTTGCTGATTTCCTTTCTTGGGGATTCTGATTACACGCGCTTGATTGTCTACTTCGAAATAGTAGTTGTCGTTGGTAATACCCTGTTGTAGATAGTGTTTATTTTGAATTGTTTTATTTTTAAAAAGTTGATTTATTTTATCTATTGGTTTCATAATTAAATTATAGCACAAGGAGAGAGATCATGAAAATTTTAATTGCCAGTGGTAATGAGGGCAAAATTAAGGAATTTAAACAACTGTTAGGACCGTTGGGATTTGCGGTCTATGGGGCCAAGGAATTAGGCTACACGATTGATGTTGAGGAAACTGCCGATACTTTTTTAGGCAATGCGTTAATTAAAGCGCGATACCTTTATGAAAAGGCACAAATGCCAGTATTAGCAGATGATTCTGGTTTAGTTTTAGAAGCATTTCCTGACTTGCTGTCCGTGCATTCGGCACGCTTTATGCAAGGGGAAAGTTATGAGAAAAAACATGAAGCTTTATTAAAACGTTATGAAACGGTTGCGAATAGACAAGCCTATTTTGAAACAGCGCTGGTGCTTATAACGGATGATGTTTATACGTTTACGGGACAAGTTGATGGGCATATTGCCTTGAGTGCTAAAGGGGACCAAGGCTTTGGTTATGATCCTATTTTTATTCCCAATGGTTATGATAAGACATTTGCGCAAATTCCTGAAGTTAAAGAAAAAATATCTCATCGTGCGATTGCTACGCAGAAATTACTTAATTTTTTAAAGGAGCAGCAAAATGAATAAATATGTCTATCGCTTGGCACTTATCTTTTTTATTCTCGGTCTTTTTGTCACTGTCATTGATTTGAATGCCTTTAATCAATCCTATTACATCAAGATGTATGAGCAAGAGGCTGTGTATGATACCTTAAAATTAGAGGAAAATACAGTCATGGAAGCGACAGAAGTGATGCTTGCTTATCTTAAAGATAAACGGACTGATATGGATTACAAAATGAGCGATGGACAAAGTTACTATTCCCAACGTGAACTTGATCATATGGTAGATGTTAAAGAGCTCTATCAAGGGGCTTTACTCTTTCGTAATGTGAGTTTGATTTTTTCTGTCTTAATAATTTTTGATGCCTTGTTTAGAAAACGTTATTGTGAGCTTCAAGAAGGCTTTACTTGGAGTTTGTCTGTCTTGGCTATAATCTTTATGAGTCTGGGTCTTTATGCATGGGTTGACTTTGATCACTTTTGGATTCAGTTTCATCACTTGTTTTTTAGTAATGACTTGTGGCTTTTAGATCCTGCGGTGGATCGGCTTATTTCGATGGTTCCTTTGCCATTTTTTATGGGACTTGTCTTAAGAATTGTGTTATCATTTATGGTGGTTTTAAGCTTGTGCTTTATCGCTTATTTATATTTTAGAAAGAAGTGTTATGATGATTCACGTGGTATTACATCAAATTGAAATTCCGCAAAATGCGGGGAATATTATGCGTACCTGTGCAGCGACGCAATGTAAACTACATTTTATTGAGCCTTTAGGGTTTATTTTTGATGATAAAAGAGTAAGACGTGCAGGGATGGATTACATTGATTTATTAGATTATGAAAGACATGTTGATTGGCAAGATTTTGTTGCAAAAAATCCAGGACAATATTTTTTCTTAAGTAAATTTGCCACTAAAAATTATTTCGAAAGTGATTTTACCCATATTGATGAAGATATCTATCTCATTTTTGGTAGTGAAGGCCATGGTTTACCGACTGAAATTAAAGATCAATACCAAGATCGCCTTTTTCGCGTTCCGATGGCAGCAGGTATTCGTAGTTTAAATTTATCCAATACGGTGGCTTTGGTACTCTATGAGGCATTGCGCCAAAATGGATTTCAGAACTTGCTTTAGTGAGCAAGTTTATTGAAGCGTTTATAGTCATTATCTATAATAGAGAAAAGAGGTGAGATTATGATGGAGAATATGAATGACTATTTAAGTCTATTTAGTCTTTTAACCCTTGTGATTTTCGCAATCATTGGATTTGCCAAACTTAATCATCGCCTTAGAAAAGAAGAACAAAACGATGAGTTTTATCGTGAACTTCTCTAGATAAGAGGTGAATATAATGCGAAAAAGACAAATTGTCTGTGATAATATTGATGCGGTAGGGCCTTATTCTGTAGCAATGCAAGTGGGGCCTGCAGTTTTAGTTTCGGGTCAATTACCGTTAGATAAAGAGGGTAATTTGGTCAGTGATGATATTGCCATTCAAACGACCCATGTCATTAAACAGATTGAAAATATTTTAAAGTCAGTGGATATGACTTTAGATCATGTTGTGAAGACAACAGTTTATTTAATTGATTTAGAAGAATTTAAAGAGGTCAATCGCGCATATGCAATTTATTTTGGGCATCCTTACCCAGTGCGTTCTTGTATTGAAGTTGCGAAATTACCGCAAAATGCAAGAATCAAAATTGAGTGTGTTGCTGTTGATGCACAAACAGAAGAGGAAGAAGATTGTGCCGGTTGTTGTTGTGAATAAACTTGAGATTTAAGCAAGACTGCGTTACAATCAATTTGTGATAAAGATGAAACAAAAGAAATTAATTTCAATAAAAGACGTGTTACTGGTTACTTTAGGTGCTGTATTTTCAGCAAATGCGATTGTTCAATTTGTGCAGCAAGCACAGTTAGTGCCAAGTGGCGTTGCTGGGATGACCAGTCTTATCCTGATGCAAGTATCAGGTCTTTTTAATATACAATTGAATTTTACGCTCATTTATTGGGGGATTAACTTTGCCATTATTGCTTTTGTTTATAAACATATTGGTAAAAAATTCTTAATCCTATCCCTTACTCATGTATTTTTAACAGGATTTTTTGTCCAAGTTTTACCCGTCTTTAATGTCACCCAAGATGTTATTTTATTGGCTATTTTTGGTGGGGTTATCAATGGCATCGGTTCTTCGCTTGCATTAAAAAGCGGGGGAAGTGCTGGGGGTACAGACTTTTTAGCGGTTTATTTTTCGATGGTTAAAAATAAACCAATGTGGCGCAAGATCATGTTTTTTAATATATCAATGTTGATTTATTTTGGTTGGCAATTTGATTGGACCTTAGCTTTCTATTCGATTATTTATCAAATGGCTTCAACACAAATTATTGACCACTATCATGATCGTTACAAATTATCCAGTATTAATATTGTGACAGAACATCCTCAAGAGGTCAGTGACGCTATTTTAGCGGTTGTCCGTCATGGTATCACTAAAGTTGACGGTGTTGGGATGTTTAAAAATCGTGATAAAAGCATGCTTTACATGGTCGTGAATGCGTTTGAAGTGCCAGTCATTGTAGAGGCTGTGAAATCTGCGGATACGTGTGCTTTTATTGAAATTGCGAAAGTTCAACAAGTTGAAGGAAACTATCGTCAAAGACCTTTAGATTAGTTGAAAAGAAAATTGAAATAGTTTATACTATACAAGCGATTATCAAGAAGTGAGGTAGAGGGTTAGCTCAACCACCTCATACCAACCTGCTTATCAAAAAGTAAGGTGGTACTGCTAACATCGATAAGCTTGCAACAAAGCCTTAGTCTGTTAGCTAAGACTTTTTTTATGTCGCTAGAAAAGAGGCAAAAATGAATCATATCGTTTATTTCACTTCAGAAAGTGTTACGGATGGTCATCCCGATAAAATTTGTGATCAAATTGCGGATGCGATTTTAGATGCAGCACTTACTGAAGACAAAAATTCAAAAATGGCCGTTGAAGCGACCATCAAAGATAATTTTATTTTAGTATACGGCGAGGCGAATACCAAAGCCGATTTAGATTATGCGCAAATTGCGAAAGATGTCGTGAAAGATATTGGCTATCAAGAAGAGTTTGAGGTCTTGGTCAAAGTCCAACAACAATCTTCGCAAATTTTTAATGCTGTTATTAATGCCGATGAGATTGCGGCAGGGGATCAAGGGATTATGTTTGGTTATGCAAGCAACGAAACCGCATCCTACATGCCCTTACCAATTGATTTAGCGCATAAACTGGCGCAAAAACTCTCTGCTTTAAAAGCAGAAGTTGATTGGCTTTTACCTGATGGTAAAACACAAGTAACAATCGCTTATCAAGATGATAAACCACTTTATGTGCACACAGTTTTAATCAGTGCATCACATCAAGAAAATATCTCTCAAGCGCAAATAAAAGAAACAATGATTGAAAAAGTAATTAAACCAATTATTCCAGCACACTTAATTACAGAAGAAACAGATATGATTATTAATCCAAGTGGTGCTTTCAGTATTGCAGGACCTTTTAGTGATAGTGGGACAACGGGAAGAAAAATTGTTGTTGATTCTTACGGTGGTATGGGACGCATTGGTGGGGGCTGCTTTAGTTCTAAAGATCCTTCTAAAGTAGATCGCTCAGCTGCTTATTATGCGCGTTACGTAGCCAAAAGCGTTGTAGCCAGTGGTCTTTGTGATCGCATTGAAATTCAATTGAGTTATGCAATTGGGATTGCCGATCCATTATCTGTACATATTGATACTTTCAATACAGCGAAAAGACCTGAAAATGAGATTCTTGAGATTATTATGAAGAACTTTGATTTCTCGGTTAAAAACATCATTAATGAATTAGATTTATATCAACCCATTTATCGTAAAACAAGCAATTTCGGTCATTTTGGTCGTGATGGATTTACATGGGAAAATATTAAGCAATTAAAATATTAGAAAAGACCGCTAGAGGCGGTCTTTTGCTTGCTTAATGATGGGAAATGATACTTCTTGTTGTTCTAAGATTTTTTGTTTGTCTAAGGGTAATATTTGCGCGTAGAGTTGTGTAAATTTAAGCTCTTCTTGATGATAAAGATAATCAGTAAACTTACTCGAGAATTGGTGACTGTCTTTGATTTCGTTAAGATAAAGAATACCTTTTTGACTTAAACCTAAAATGCGAGGACTTGTGGGAATCGGATAATCTTTTTTCTCGATGCCTAAATATAAATTCAGTAAAGTTCTTTGAATGCGCGTGCGGGTGTATCGTTTAGAAGTACAAGAATTAATGAGATCTTGTTGATATCGTTGCTTTTTAAAGAGATGTTCAATCCCTTCATCCATTAAAAGGTGTTTGGCCAATTGTGCTTCATTTTGCTGGATGATTTGATAGCGAATGTATGGGAGATAGTCTTCTAAAAAATGATGATCATAGACATCTAATTTATAAAACAGCCCGTGCTCATAGGCTTGCTTTGTTTTAAGGGCATGGCGAATAGCACTGGCTGAGATTATTTCTTTATTGGTGGCTAAATCATGGTAGTTTCCTTGACGCTGAATACTGTGACAAGCAATGTTTTTTTCTTGGGCGATCTTTTGATAAATTGCGCCTAAGATATCATTTGGTCCCAATGTATTTTGGTTACTGGCTTTAGCGAAACTGCCCCCCTGTGTCATAATCTCTTTATCAAAGACAAGTGATTGTGTTTGGTTGCTTTCAGAACCATAGATAATTTCATCAACGCCTAAATGGTCAAGTAGGGTGATGGCGGATTTTGCGAATACATCAGCTCTTTGTAAAACATGAAATGTGGGGATTTCAATGACAATATCAATGCCACTATCTAGCGCGATTTGTGTCCGCTCATATTTATTGATGAGGGCGGGTTCTCCCCGTTGGACAAATTGGGGCGACATCGCGGCAATGACCACCTCAGCTTGACTCTTTTTAATGGCTGTATGGAGATGATAACGATGGCCATTATGCATGGGATTATACTCAACGATTAATCCCAGTGCTTTTCTTTTATTTTTATGCATAGTTTTACCTCACTTTCATGCAATTTAGGTGCTTATCATGTTACAATGTTAGTATATCAAACTTATGACGAGAAAATGGAGGAAATGTAATGTTAAATGAGAAACAATTGAATTGGTTTAAATCGCTTACAGAACTTGATGGTGTTAGTGGTCATGAGAATGAAGTCTCATCTTACTTACGCCAAGCTTATGAAAAATATACTGATGAAATTATTTACGATCAATTAGGCAGTATTGTCGCTGTTAAACGATCAAAAAAAGAAAATGCAAAAAAAGTATTAATTTTAGGTCACATGGATGAAGTTGGTTTTTTAGTTAAAGATATTACGGATACCGGTGTTTTGAAAATTCATCCTGTGGGTGGCTGGTTCAGTCAAACTTTATTAGCACATCGTGTGCGTGTGACAACACGTGATCAAAGAAAATATATGGGGACCATTGGCAGTATTCCACCCCATATGTTAACACCTGAAGAACGTGCTAAGCCAATGCAAATTGAACAGATGATTGTGGATGTGGGAGCCAAGGATAAAGCTGATGCTTTAGCGATGGGAATTCAAATTGGTGATATGGTTGTCGTTCAAGGAAATTTTGAAGTTCTTAATGAGGGCGAACGATTACTCGCCAAAGCTTTCGACAATCGTTATGGTTGTGTAATGGGGCTTGATTTGCTCGATACATTACATGATCAAGACTTAGATTTTGATCTCTATATTGGGGCTTCGGTACAAGAAGAAGTTGGCTTACGCGGAGCACAAACCATTTCTCAAATGATTAATCCTGATTTGGCGATTATTCTAGATTGTTCCCCTGCGAATGATGCCTTGGACAAATCCTCATTAGGTAAGTTAGGGGAAGGGGTCTTGATTCGCGTGATGGATGGTTCGATGATCGCCAATAAAGATGTCTTATATCGTTTTGTTGATGTATGTGAAGCGCATGATATTGACCATCAATATTACTTCTCCAATGGGGGTACCGATGCAGGCATTGTTCATAAAGCCCATGATGGGGTTAAAACATTAACGGCGTGTGTCTGTGCAAGAAATATTCATACCTCCAGTAGCATTCTTGATGTAAAAGATTACTTAGCGGCTAAAAAGGCCATTTTAAAATTCTTAGATGAGGCAGACGAGGTGATGTAATTGAAAAAGTTCGTATCGGTTCTCGCAGTTTTATTATTGTTGAGTGCATGTAAAAGTAAACCGATTTCTTTTTCTGAACCCTTGCATCGCAGTCTCAGTCGTCCTTTACCGTTTGGTACAAATTATAGTAAACCCTATTATAAATATTATTTACCACCAAATGTTGGGGTCAAATCATCGACTGAAATTGGTTCCTTATTGAGTATTGAACAGAGCGAAATTATGATGAATCTTAAAGTCTCACGCGTTGTTGCTTTAAGTTATAGTGATCATGACTTGAAATTGGAAGATCTCATGGATGAAAAAGAAAATCTTTTTCAAGAGGGGGGCCACTACCTTGATGTGAATGATCAAGAGAGAATGTTCTTGTTTACAGTTTATGAAGTGAAAAAAGAACGTTATCTTTTTGTCTTAGAAAATGAACGTGTGGAACTTGTAAGTATTGTCGATAATAACAATGCAGCTTATATACTAGAAAATATGATGTTGATTTTAAGAAGTATTGACGTGAATGATGCATTGATTGTCGCAAATTATTCAAATAAAGAAATTGTGGAAGATAAAACGATTCACGAAGATTTCTTCGAACATGCCGTTCCAGAGTCCGGCAATCTAATTGAAATGTATAATCGTTTACATCCAGATGACAAAATTGAGGAGTAGAGGTGGTATCATGTTTAAAAAATTAGCTTCATTTTTATTTGAAGAAGAAGAAATTATTGTCGAGGAAGAAGAACTGCATCCTCATAAAGAAGCAAATTATGAAATTCCTAAACTAGATGGCATTAAGGCACGTAATCAAAAAGAACAAGAAAGCATAGCCAAACCCATTGAAACGCCTGTAAGTGAAAAAGTTGAGGCTACACCTGTTATAAAAGAAAAAGAGATGCCTAATAAAATACAACGAATTGATGTTGATGGTGCTGAGAAAAAGGCAGTCAAAGAGAAAGTTGTCAAACCAGCGCCTCAAGCAAAAGTAGAGACTGTTTATCAACCACAAGAGATTATCAGTCCTATTTTCGGAGGCAGTGAGAAAAAGGCGGAACCGATCCGTTTAAATAAGCCTAAAAAGCAGGTAAAACAAACAGAGAACTCAATCATTAGCCCGATGTATGGGATTGTGACAGAAGAACAACAAAACAAAGTTGCGAAAGAAGTTCTAGAGTATGATTTAGAAGACATGCTCAGTCCAGAGAAAGGGCCATCAGAAGTTCAGGTTTCTCTCTATGATTATTTGGAGGAACTCTCAGATGACGAATAAGACAATATATTTTATTGGTATTAAGGGCACGGGCATGGCTGCGCTGGCACGTATTTGCCATAATTTAGGCTATCATGTTTATGGTTCTGATTTGACCGAACATTTCTTTACTGAAGATCCTTTGCGTGAGTTAGGCATTGAAATTTTGCCTTTTTCAAAAGATAACATTCCGAATAATGCTACGATTATACGCGGGAATGCGTTTAAAGATGATCATGTAGAAGTGGCAGCAGCCTTAAAAAATCCAACGATAAAACTGTATTCTTATCATGAATTCTTAGGCCTTTTAATGAAAGAATATCGCAGCATCGCGGTGAGTGGTTCGCATGGTAAAACAACAACAACGACACTTTTAAATGATATGATGTCCTATTCACAAAGTACCGGTTACTTAATTGGTGATGGGCAAGGTGAATTAGATGAGAAAGATCAATACTTTTTAGTGGAAGCTTGTGAGTTTAGACGCCATTTCTTAGCTTATCATCCTGAAGTAGCAATTATGACCAACTTTGAAATTGATCATGTAGATTATTTTAAAGATGAACAAGATTATCTCTCAGCCTTTGAAGCTTTCTCAGAAAATGTTAAGGAATTAACGATTGTTTGGGGTGATGATCCTCATTTAAGCCAAATGAATTTAAGTGGCGCTGTCATGACCTATGGCTTAAGTAAGGGAAATGATCTTTATGCCATTAATATTGATCGTCGTGTCGATCGCTCTATTTTTGATGTTTATTATCAAGGTGAGAAGTTTCATCACTTCAACATTCCTTTGGTAGGCGATCATATGATCTTGAATGCATTGGCCGTTATTGGCGTAGGGATTCACGAAGGCATTAATCCGCATCTTATCGAAGCAGGTTTACAAAACTTTAAAGGTGCGAAAAGAAGATTCGTAATTGAAGAAGGCCAACACAATGTCTATATTGATGATTACGCGCATCACCCAACTGAAATTGATGTGACCTTAAAAGCGGTAAAACAACGTTATCCTGATCGTAGAATTGTTGCGATATTTAAACCACATCGAACAGGACGGGTCCATTATTTTGTTGATGAATTTGCCAAGAGTCTCAGTCAGGCTGATGAAGTATTCTTATGTCCGTTTACCAGTATTGATGATCATGATGATGGTGTTGATATTGAAATTGATTATTTACAAGCACGTATTGAAGGCAGTTATATTATCGATGAAGATCAAGCTTCAATTGAAACCCTTGCTTCGTTTGGACCTGCTGTCTATGTGTTTATGAGTTCTAAGGATATTTATAATATTGCTGAAGAACTGAAACACTTTTTCAATGATTGAAACCATTTACATTTTACATCAAGCCCGTTATAATATAAGAGAGAGGAGCCGAAAATATGGTAGATGATTTACTAATTGCGTTGCAGAAAATATCACAAACACTGATTCCAGTGGCAGGTTTCATAGTTTTGGTTATCTTAGCGATGGTTTTATATCAAGTATACAAATTTCTTAAGGCTTTACCGGATACCTTGGGTAAAGTAGAGGCGCTACTTGATAGTACGAATGATTCGGTGGAACAGTTGGAAAAACCCCTTGAAGCGTTGGCGAATATTTCGTCCACAGTTGATATGGTTAATTCCGCAACATCTGAAGCCGTGAAATCAGTTGCAAGTTATACGATGGAAAATTCAGATGTGATTGTAAATTGGTTTAAAAAAGATAAAAAAAGAAATAAAGATAAACCCGTAGAAGAAAAAACAGAGGAGGATTTTGGTATTTATGAATAGACATGATGAAATTTTAAATGAACTCGTATATCAAATTGATGATTTAGTGTATGATTTCTACAGCAAGTCCAATGAGATTATTGCCAAGAAAAATAACCAAGACCGTCTGCTTAATTTTAGAGATAAAACGGTTGAGACATTAAATAATATGAACGTACGTTCATTAGAAATGATTTCTAATTTAAGAAAACAAGAACATGTTGTCGAACGTGCTGAAGCACTTTTAAAGAAAAATAAAGATTTAATTGCTTCAAGTTATGAAGTTTTAAATAATGCTGGCGATAAAAGTGAACTACTGGAAGATTTAGGTGCACTTTCTGCAAGTATGTACGACTCTGCTAAGCAAGTAGTCAATAAGGTTGAAGAATCAGGTGTCTTTAGTAAATTTTTAAATAAAACTAAAGAAGGCTTTGAATCATTAGTCAATCACCCAACAGTAGTGAAAGGGACTGAAGTTGTTAAGGAAACGACAAAAGAAGCCCTTGATGCAGGTTCAAAAGCACTAAAACAAGGAAGTGACAAAGTTTCTGAATGGCTTGATGATGCCCAAGATGAAGTCGAAGATTTTAAAGAAGATGTGCATGAGTTTTCAGTAGAAGCAGATGAAGCTTTATCAGATGCTGAGGATCATTTACATATTCTAATTAATGATGGCATTGACAAAGCTGAAGATTTAAAAGATGCTGCAGTTGATAAAACAGAAAAAGCAGCCGAAGATTTAAATGAAGAAATAGATGAAGTTGAAAATCGAATTGAGGATACTGTCCAAGAGCATATACATGTTGATTTTTTAGATAAAGATGAATTACCTCAAACTGCCATCGATTCAGATATTTCAGATGAGCATAAGGAGGAAGTGGAAGATGAAAAGAGTCACAATTTATGATGTAGCAAAGGAGGCGGGGGTATCCCTCGCCACCGTTTCACGTGTTATTAACGGTTTAGAAATCGTGCGTGATGAAACAAGAGAAAAGGTCGAGGCAGCCATAGATAAACTGGGTTATAAACCCAATGCTGTTGCTCAAGGACTTGCCTTACAAAAAACCACAACAATTGCTTTAATTGTACCTGAAGCAAGCTTTGTTTATACAGGACAAATTATTAACGGTTTAATTGATGTGGCAAAGATTTATAAATACAATATCATGTTACATACAATGACAGAGGGTATTGTTGATATTAATGATTTGATCGATGATGTCATTAAATCCCGTGTGGATGGGGTTATTATTTACAACGATAAGTTAATGGAAGATGAACTTGCTGAATTAAGTAAATATGAATTCCCAATTGTAATTATTGGCAATAAAATGTCTGACAAACAAATTTCTTCAGTTTATGTTGATATTGAAAAAGCAATTTATGAACTTGCTATGAGCCAATTAGAAGCTGAACCAAATAAACGTTTAGCGATCATTCAAGATAGAAAAAATGATTTCACTACAAAAATGATGGTTAAAGGTCTGCAAAAAGCCTATCAAGAACTTGGTATTGAAGATGAAGGGTATGTAGAAATACCAGCTAATTACCGTCGTTCTTATGATTATTTCTTAGATGAAATTGAAAATTTACCTTATACTTATTATATCTCTAACCGAGATTCACAAGCTATTGCGGCCATTAATGCGGCTCAAGAAAAAGGTTTATCAGTACCAGAAGATCTTGAAGTAGTCTGTTTAATTGACACGAAATATAATTCAATGGTTCGTCCGCGCTTAAGTAGCTTTGCGATCCCATCTTATGATCTGGGAGCAGTTGCGATGCGAGTACTCACTAAAATGCTTAATGACGAGGAAGTTGAAGATAAAGAAATTGAACTCAGTTATCTTTTCACACCGCGTCAATCTACCAAAAACTAGAAGACAGACGTCTTCTTTTTTTATGAGATATTTAAAAGATCCTAACGAACCAATTAAATCGATTGAAAAGATTAGAGTCAGTGTCAGAGCAATATTATTGAATGATAAAGCGGAATTAGGCTACTTATACTATAAAGGTCAAGACCTTTTTGGCATACGTAATCATTTTGAGTCAGTGGGTGGTGGCATAAATCCTGAAGAATCATTGATTGATGCCTTGAAACGGGAAGTCAAAGAGGAAACTGGTTTTACCATCCAAGACATCGATTACTTAGATAGTATTATTGATGAATATGGTAAGCTTAATCAAGT
>DATBUC010000106.1:0-4329 GCA_036516515.1 Erysipelothrix sp.
GGGAAAAAATAAAATATTATACTTTAATTAACTGATTTAATTTATGAAAACCTTTATTCTTAATTCATCTGGAATAAAATCTTTTTCATTCGGACGAGATTCCACTCCTCCAAAAGGCATTTGTGCTTTTAGAATCCAATATGTTGGTATATTCCATTCTTCTTTAACTTTACTATCGATTATTGGATTATAATGTTGCAACGATGCTCCCATATTCTCATGAGTAAGACTGCACCATACAGCAAATTGTGCAATGCCCGTTGATTGTTCTGCCCATCCAGAAAAATTTTCTGCATAACTAGGATACGATTTTTCGAAACTTTTAATAACATCGTCATTTTCGAAAAAAAGTATAGTTCCTATCCCTTTTCGAAAAGAATCAAGTTTTGAAATAGTACTAGCAAAGTTTTCCGGTGGAACAATTGAACGTAGCGTATCCTCGACAATATCCCACAATTGTAAATGATGATGATCATATAAAATAATTGCTCTCGATGTTTGAGAATGAAATGCTGATGGACTATGCTTCATTGCAAAATTTACTAGCTCATTAATCTCCTTTTTGGATAATGCAACATTATGGTTTAGTGAATAAATAGAACGTCTTCTTTTGATAACTTCATTAAATGATAAATTACTCATCGTTTATCCCTCGACTTTCACTAATGATTTATTTTCTTCATTAGATTTATTTTCCATTTTTAAAATAATCATCATCATCATACATATAATCGCTAACACTATAACTAACGCAGGGACATAGCTGTGAAATACATCTAAAGTATATCCGAACAGCAACGGTCCAAGAGCCCCCAAAGTGAAACCTCCAAATTGCATATGTGCTGACCATGAAGTAGCTTCTTCTATTGTATTTGCCTCTTCAATTGGAATAACCAATGCTAGGGGGAACAGTCCTCCCGCTCCGATACCTAAGAATATAGTAGCGATCCAGGGAGAGTAATATCCTAACAATAGCAAAATACCAATTAATTCTGAAATGCTACAGATTAATAGCCATAATTTTCTGTTTCCTGTTTTTACAACAATCAAAGGTATAAAAAAGCTAACAGGAATTTGAATAGCGGTGAACAAAGTAAGAATAAAACCTGATTGAGCTTGATTCATTCCCATAGATTGTACAAAGGGAGCTAACCATGCTGTTATAGAATAAAATATTGCAGCCATACACCCAAAGAAAGCCATAAATAAATAAACTCGTTGATTCGTGATCTTCAATGAAATATTTTTTGTTTTTGTATCCTTTATTTTTTCTGTAATTAAAATGGGGAGTAGTAACAATGCTCCTAATAAGGCTAAAATACTCCAGGAACTGAGTGCTATTTGCCAAGATTCGTTAAACCGATTGAGTAATGGTATTGTAAAACTCGCTGCAATAGATGCTCCGATTACCATAGCAACAGAATAAACGCTCGTAACACTTAAATTTTGGGGGAAGTGCTTTTTTATAAATCCTGAAATAAGTGGTCCAGCTATGCCGATCCCAACACCAGAAATTAAGGCTGTAATAATTAATTGCCAACTTTCAGAAACGAAACCTCGATATAGAGTTGCAATAAAAATTAATACTATCGCTATAAGTAATGACTTTTCAATCCCTAAACGATTGTTCATTTGAATTGAAAATAATGCAAATAGTCCCATACAAAAAACTGGTAGTGAAGTAAGTAAACTTGCTGTCACACTATTCATCTCTAAATCTATTTGTATTAAATCGAGCACAGGACCTAATGATGTAATGGATGGTCTTAGATTTAGTGAAAGAACAAAAATGACTAATATAAGATAGATAACTCGCATGTGATTCACTCCTTTCAATCATGCTAGTATTAATGTATAGTAAGACTAATGATAGAACAATACTATTTTTTCTATGGAAACTATAGTTTTTAACTATACAAAAAGGAGAGTATTTAATGGAACTTAGACAATTAAACTATTTTTTAGTGTTATGTAAGGAACTTCATTTTTCTGAAGCAGCTTTTAAACTTGGGATTTCTCAGCCTACATTAAGTCAACAGATTCGAGTGTTAGAGGATGAAGTCGGTGTGCCTTTATTTGATAGAATTGGAAAGAAAACAGTGAAAACGGAAGCTGGAAATATTTTAGAACGTTACACTTTAGAGATTTTTCGGTTACTTGACAGTGCTGAAGAAGCCATTTTTGATTTAACAAACTTGCATGCTGGAAATATACGTTTAGCTGTTCTACCATCTGATTTGGATTATCGCTTAACTCCTTTGTTAGTTGATTTTCATAAAGATTTTCCCAATACGAAAGTGCAGGTGATTCCATCAATTGATATTTTAAATATGGTGCTGAATAATGAAGTTGATATAGGTGTAGGATTAAGGATGGACCCTGATAATCGTTTATACCAAATTCCGTTCTATACAGAGACTTATAGTCTTTACGTCCATGAAAAACACAAATTAGCGAATAGAACCGTTATTTCAGCTAATGATTTAATAGATCTTCCTTTAGTTATGTATCCTAACGGATTTTATGGGCGTGAATTAATTGATGCATGGTGCAAAGAACAAGGTTTATCGATTACGCCAATTATGGAAACTGGATCAGCTACTTCCTTATTTCAACTTGTAAAAGATGGTGTAGGTGCAACAATTCAACCAAGTCAACTGATCGATAATTTTCAATCATTAGGAATTCGATCTATTAAAATTGAAAATTCGCCTACCAGAAATTTAGAGATTTTTTATAGGAACAATAAGTATTTGAGTATAGCTACTAAGACATTTATGGATAGACTTGAAAAATTTTTTACACCCACTACACATCGCTAACCAAATTATATTTCAGAGAAAAATATTAGCAAGGGGGATAATTGAATGTTAAAACAAAAACGCAACTTAGTCTTGTTTATTTCTTCAAGTTTGGATGGATATATTGCAACAAAGGATGAATCACTCGAGTGGTTATTCGAAGTTGATGGTGAAGGAGATAATGGATTTACCGAGTTTTATGAAACAGTAGATACAGTTTTGATGGGGAGAACAACTTACGATTGGATTATGAAACAAGATGTAAAAGAGTTTCCTTATCGAGACAAGGATTCCTATGTCTTTACACGAACTGCTACTGCAGACAATGAAAATGTAAAGTTTATTACGCATAATGTCGTTGAATTTGTACAGGATTTGAAAGCTCGAGAAGGGAAAAACATTTGGATTGTCGGAGGAGGCGAATTATTACATACTTTTATACAAGGAAAAATAGTCGATGAATTTATCATTACACTCGCTCCGAAAATCATCGGAAGTGGAATACCTCTCTTTAAAGAAGACGATAATCAACTAAATCTTTCATTAAAAGGGATAAAACAATGGAATCAGTTTGTCGAATTGCATTATGAACGTAAGGAGGGGACCGATGAATGATTTTAATAAAGTTTTAGCTCAACTTAAAAAATATGTTTATGAGCCGTGTGATTTATCTGTAGAGTCTATTCAAGCTGAACAACAAAATGCTAAATACGGTGCTTGCATCTTTAGGATAGGCTCAAAGACGATTCGTTTTAGAGTATCCAATAGAACACCTACTAAAATAGGACAGTTTGTGGCCTTTTGGGAAAAAGATGAAAATCATAAAAACCAGCCTTACTCTTACAGAGAAGCACCTGACTTATTGGTAATTACTAGCTTTAAAAACGAATCTGAATTTGGGCAATTTATCTTTCCAAAGCAAGTTCTTTTGCATGAGATATTTAAAACGCCTACAACTAAAGGTAAAATGGCGATCAGAGTTTATCCAAGTTGGGATATACCTATAAGTAAGCAAGCGATTAAAACGCAAGAATGGCAGTTGCCTTATTTTGTTAACTTAAGCTCACTTGATAAATTAACTAAAGAGAAAGTCATCAAACTTTACACCGCGTCTTAAGAGGAAATTCACTTAATTTAACCTAATGAAAAGCCTTCTGCAAAATAGATATTATAAGCTGATGAGTCGGCTATAAATACGGTATGCTTGCTTATTTATATGTTGAAAGTGGGGAGGAAGTAATTTAATAAGCTCTTGTCGGCTTTTCTACAGATAAATAAGACGAATATTTTTTAAGTGTTTTTGTTAAACGTTCGGAAATTGTATTGTTTTTCAAAGGAAAAGGCGGTATATTGAATGTATTAAATAGCGCATCGTATAAATTTGAGAATATGGCTCAAACGTTTCTACTGAAGTTCCGTAAAAACTTCAACTACGATCCAATAAAACCTTAGATTGTACTGTGCGAACAAAAGGAAGGTTACTCAGTTGAAAAACTATTTCGAATTCGAAAAGTTAGGTACGAATTAC
>DATBUC010000107.1:0-10242 GCA_036516515.1 Erysipelothrix sp.
CTTATAGAAACATTAACATTGTCAGATTTTTTTCAGTTTTTTTCATATAAGACAATATTTTTGGCCATATTCGTTGCTTTACTCAGCACAAAACTTTTAGCAGTAAGTAGGGATGTTCTAGAAAGAGTTAATAATAAATTAGAGAAATATGTGCCTAAAAAAGTGATGCAGTCATTTACTCAATTTTTACCATTTATGTTTGTATTGATGCTATTTTTACTGTTGAAAGCAATTTTGGCACAAACGCCATACTACTATGCCCATGTTTTAATAGATAGGGTAGTGCAAAAACCACTTTTGTTCGTTGGAAGAACCATATTTTTTCCAGTAGTTTATCAATTGTTTTCTTCCCTATTGTGGTTTTTCGGTATTAATGGCCCTTCTATTACGAACACGATTTATAGTCCTATTACAACTGTTCTAAGTCATGAAAATATTCATTTATTCAATCAAGGATTGCCAGTTAAAAATATACAATCTTGGGCGTTCTCCGACTTTTTATCAAATTACGGGGGAGGCGGTAGTACGCTATCTTTGGTACTTGTTATGTTATTGTTTTCAAAATCTAAAAAGATGAAAAAATTGGGCAAAGTTTCTTTATTACCTGGTTTTTTTGGAATCAATGAAATGATAATCTTCGGATTTCCAATTGTATTTAATTTTACAATGATGATTCCGTTTATTCTTGTACCATTTGTAAATGTAACTTTAGCGTATATGGTCACCCGTATGGGATTCATACCAAAAATGTTTGGGCTCTATATACCTTGGGCTACACCCATATTTTTATCCGGATGGTTGCTGACAGGCAGTATAAAAACAATATTATTTCAATTGATTCAATTAATTATTGGTTGTGTTATATATTATCCATTTTTTAAAAAAGAAGATTTAAAACAATTAAAGAGAGAAAAAGAAAAAACGATGAATCGAGATAACTTAGATGAAGTCGATTTGTCTACAATTAAATTATGAAAGGAGCATTAAATATGTGGGGAATTATTGCAACATGGAGAATGGCAAAAGAAGGTGTTGAAAAGGGGTCTCAAATGTTGAAAAGTGATGCCTTTATAGGCGACGCCATCGAAGAAGCGATTAAAGAAGTAGAGGATTTTCATTATTATAAATCAGTCGGATATGGGGGGTTACCTAACGAAGACATGATTGTAGAATTAGACGCTGCCTATATGAATGGTGATGACCTGAGTTTTGGTGCTGTCGGTGCTATTCAAGATTTTGCTAATCCAATATCAATTGCTCGTTCACTCAGTAAACATAAAGTCAATAACTTTCTGGTAGGTGCGGGTGCGGAAAAGTATGCACAAAGAAACTTGTTTGAACGTAAGAATATGTTAGTAGAACGTTCGCAAATATTGTATAAAAATCGTTTAAAGGACATGCAAGAACATGATATTTCACCTTACTCGGGTCATGATACTGTGGGCATGGTAGGGCTAGATAAAAATGCTTCTATGGTTTCTGGAACTTCAACAAGTGGCTTGTTTATGAAGCATGCAGGACGCGTTGGAGATTCTCCAGTACTTGGCTCAGGTTTGTATGTTGATTCTGCTGTCGGGGGAGCAAGTGCAACTGGATTAGGCGAAGATCTTATGAAAGGGGTTGTCAGCTATCGCGTTGTGAGTCTCATTGAACAAGGATATCATCCTCAAGAAGCGTGTGAGATTGTTACTTTTGAATTAGATGATAAGTTGATCAAAAGACGTGGAAAAGCCGGGGATATTTCAATTATTGCAATGGATAAAAACGGCAGATGGGGTGCAGCAAGTAATATTGATTCATTTTCTTTTGTAGTGGCTACAGAAAATGAAGAACCATGTGTGTATACCACAGTGAGAAAAGGAGACAAAATGGTTCACGAACCAGCAAGTCAAGAGTGGCTCGATGAATATATGCGTTTAGAAAAAGAAGAAGCAATTCTAAAATAAAGGGGAGATAAAATGCGCGTAGAACATGATTCATTAGGTAGTATTGAAGTACCAGCACACGCTTTATATGGAGCACAAACAGTAAGGGCCTATAATAATTTTCAAATTGTCAAAGATCTCGTACATCCAGAAATGATACGATCTTTAGCCTATGTCAAAAAGGCGGCTGCATTGGCTAATTATGATGTAAATGCAATAAATGAAGAAGTTAAAACACTTATGGTTCAAGCATGTGACGAAATCATTAACTATCAACATCTTGATCAATTCATAACAACAAGCATTCAAGGTGGGGCAGGAACATCAATTAATATGAATATGAATGAAGTAATAGCCAATAGATCAGCACAAATAAAAGGGCTGCCACTGGGAGCTTACCAAATCGTTCATCCTAACGACCATGCGAATAAAGGCCAATCAACAAATGATGTCATCCCAACAGCAGGAAAGCTTACCAGTTTAGCCCTCTTGGAGTCGTTGTATCAAAGTTTATCTGCATTAATTAATACTTGTGAGACCAATGCTCAAAAATACGAAACGGTTATTAAAGTAGGAAGAACCCATTTGCAAGATGCTGTGTTAATTTCATTTGGACAAATATTTAATAGTCATGCGAGCTTGTTTAAAAGAGATTTAAATCGCATTAAAGAGGCTTCAAAAGAACTTTTAGCAATCAATCTTGGAGGCACTGCTGTAGGTACTGGAATTAATAGCGAGAAAAACTATGCTGTAAAAGCAGTAAACTATCTTTCTTTAGAAACAGAATATCCTTTCTACTGTGCTAAAGATAAAATTGATAATACACGGAATTTAGATAGTTTTGTTAATTTACATGCCTCACTAAAAACAGCTGCTGCGAATTTATCGCGTGTAGCTAACGATTTTCGTCTTATGGCTTCTGGACCAAGAACAGGGCTGTCTGAAATTGAATTACCTAAAAGACAACCAGGGAGTTCTATCATGCCTGGTAAAGTGAACCCAGTAATTCTCGAAGTTTGCAATCAAGCCTCATTTCAAGTCATTGCAAATGATACAGCGGTAACACTTTCTAGTGAAGCTGGTCAGATGGAGCTAAATGTTTTTGAGCCAGTTCTGTTTAGAAACTTATTTGAATCAATAGAGATATTAAGCAATGCTTATCAAACATTGAATGATCTTGCCTTAGTAGACTTGAAAGTAAATAAAGATGTTTGTGATGATTTTATTGAAAAATCCTTTGCCCAGGCGACACCAATAATAAATGTTTTAGGTTATGACACAACTACCAATATTTTGAGAGAAGCTGTGGAAAACAATAAAACATTGAAAGAAATCATTCTAGAAAAAGAACTGCTTAGTGAAGAAGAATTTGATAAGATTGTAGATCCTTTGGGTATGATAGGAGTGGCTAGAGAATGAGAACAATTGTAGAAGTTTGCGCTAATAGTGTACAAGATTGTATTGCAGCTAAAAAAGCTGGAGCAGATCGTATTGAACTCAATAATGCTGTGCACATGGGCGGTTTAACACCAAGTTTAGCAACACTGATTTTAGCAAAAAAAGAGACAGATTTGCCGATTATTGCGATGGTAAGACCTAGAGCAGGTGGATTTCATTATAATGATATTGAAATTGAAACAATGTTTTTAGATGCAAAGTACTTACTAGAAAACGGTGCAGATGGATTAGCTTTTGGGTTTTTAACAGAGGATGCTAAAGTAGATTACGAATTAACAAAACGATTTGTAGATTTATGTCATCAGTATCAAGCAGAAGCAGTATTTCATCGTGCTTTTGATCAAACTGTAGATCCATTTAAAGCAATAGAAACTTTAATTGATTTGAAAGTTGATCGCATTCTTACCAGTGGACAACGTTCAACAGCCATTGAAGGTGTGGAACTTCTCTATGAGCTAAATTCTAGATATCAGAAAGATATAGAATTATGTTTGGGTTCAGGGATTAATGATAGTAATGTAAAAGAGTTGGTGAATAAAACCCAAGTGAATCAAGTTCATGCCTCATTTAAAGATTGGAAAAATGATCCAACGACACGAAGTAAGTTTGTAGATTATAGTTATCATAAAGACGGAGATTATGAAATCTCTAGTTTTGATAAAATATCAAAGGTAGTGTCTATTTTAAATGAATAAACAAAAAGAGTTCGCAAAAGTAATTGAGAAAGCCTATTGTGCAAGGCTTTCTTTTTTACCAAATAAATTTCGTCAGTACGTTGAAAGTCTGACAGGATTTTCTAAAATGCAAGGAATGTATTTAGGGGCGTACTTATTCGATTTAGATTTTAATATTTCGGCCAATTGTCTGATAGCACACCTTAATCATCATATTGATTTATACAAAAATGAATATGTTAACCAGTTGCCTTTAGATATTTATTTTAATCATGTTTTAGATATGAGGATAAATAGTGAAAAGCTATCCTGTGCGCAACCCTATTTCTACAATCTCTTAAAAAAATATTTGAAAAAAGATCTTTATGAAACAGTCATAGAACTTAATTATTGGGCTCATGCTGAAGTTCATTATGGCCCAACCGATGGTAGAACGAGAAATAGTATTGAAACTTATGAAGCAGGTATAGGACGTTGTGGAGAACAGTCCACTTTTATGGTTGATATACTACGGAGCCTTGGTATTCCAGCACGCCAAATATATGTCCCATGGTGGACTCACAGCGATGATAGACATGCTTGGGTGGAGGTTTTTGTCAATGAGGAATGGTTTTATCTGGGTGCATGTGAACCAGAACCGGTCCTAAACAAAGCATGGTTTGATCGCGCAGCTTCATTAGCACCACTTGCACACACACATGTTTTTTCTTCACTTTACGATAACAAATCATTAGCAACAAAAACAGAAAATCAATATCAGAGTATTAATGTAACAAATCATTACACCGACACAAGAAAAGTAATGATCTATAATTACATTGAAGGTGTAGAGAAGTTTGATCTTTGTTTATTCAATTATGGCAGTCTGAATGTGTTAGCAACTCAAATATTTAATAATAATATTAGTGAAATAGAAGTAGGACAAGGTGATTTATTTGTAAGAGTTATTAAAGATAAGTCCATTTATTTAACAAAGATAAAACAAAATCAAAGTATTGTTGAGTTGACAGAAAAGGCACTCATTAAAATGCCATACTATGAAAGTCAGAAGATGGGCTTAAATGATGCGAGACGTATGCAAACAATTTCCCAAGATAAGCTCAATGAGCATATTTTAAAAAAAGAACTTGCACAGCGTAAATATGAACGTAAGATGTTAAAAATTAGGAATGATAAACCAACACCATTTAAAGTGGTGTCTAATCATATAGGAGAGGAACAAACAAATTCAATCTTTGCAACAATGAGTGAGAAAGATCGTGAAGATATCAATCCTGAAATAATTATTGCTAGCTTTATGCATGTTAAGGATGAAATCAATAATTATCCGCAAGATATTTTCAATCAGTATTTAGTAAATTGTCGCATTTCCATTGAAGCTTTGGATAATAATGTAGAAATTTTTGAAGGATTTAGTGTAGCGGGATCTGATAACTTAGCTAAGGCACAAGCGGTTCATAATTATGTAGAAAAAAATATCATAGAAGACACCCATTTTTCAATTCCCTATAGTATTCGCCCAGTTAGATTCATATACCAACAAAAGAAAGCGAATGTTCACGAAAAAGAACTTTTAAAAGTCGCTTTATTAAGATATTTAAAAGTACCTTCAAAAATAGATGAAATTGATGGCTCAATGAGATATTATGATCAAAAAATAAAAGCTTTTTCAAGCGTTAAAAAATCTTATACCGTTAAAATTATAACTACCAATGAAACTGTTATGATAAAATCATCAAAACACCTATTTGCTGAAGAAGTGAAGACCAATACAATTGAAGTAACTGAAGGGCTATATGAAATTTCAACGACAAAAAGATACCCTGATTTGTCTCAAGATATTAAGTATGTCCCTTTATATATAGATCGTAATCTGGTGGTTGATATGCGTCTTAATACTGGAAATATATTGGATAAATTAAGTAAGATTCCCATTAAGCAAGCCCTTCTCATATCAGAGATTTATCATGGTGATGGTATCTATATGATATTAGACGTCAACGAAGAACCCAGTGTTCATATTGTTACTGAGCTATTAAATAAAAAAGAAATGCTGAACAAGTTTAGGGTACCTTTAATATTGCTAAACAAAACTCAAAATCTTGAGCATCCACTTATTGCTAAAATTTCCCAAGAATTAGAATATATTAAAGTTATTAATCATGATATAGTAAATGAAGAGCAATTAATAAGATCGGTATTTGCTGAACCAAACGAATATCCGTTTATCATGTATGTTTTTGATGATATGTGCCTATATAAAAATACGGGCTACCAAGTTGGTTTAATTGATAATGATTGGAATAAGCAATTATTTAAAAGATTTCAACTCAAGGAGTGATATAGTGTCAGTAAAACGAACGAAGCTTTTTTATATGGTTTGGTTATACTTAATAATATATATAGTAGTAGTGCTTAAAGGAATTAATAACTATGCTCAAATGATTACAAATCCAGACATGCAAGCCCAGTTTGAGTTGTCTTTAGGATTGCTATTGCCTCATTTAATTGTTCTTTTTCTCGGCTTGATAGTGAGCGTTGTAGCCAGTGTACGGATATCCTATAAATGGGCATTTGGTTCAGCGATTTTAATTCTTTTTGGCTCGGGTATCTACCCACATAATTTTTGGTGGGTGGCACCTGTCGTATTAACGGCTTTTTTAGCTTATATAAAGCAAAAACAAATGATTACTAAAACTAAAAATATATTTAGATTATGACTTTAAATATAACCTAATGATTGAGAAAAGTAGTTATGCAATGCTTTTACAGAGAGTGTATGGCAGGTGGAAATACATAAAGAAGCGCATAATGAATGGCCTCATGAAGGGTGCTTTCGAACCTTTTTGCAGTAGAGAACAATGGTACTAAACCATTAAAATGAGCAAAGTATGATAGTACTTTGGTAAGTAAAATTTCAGGTGGTACCGCGACCTCGCCCTGTTTGGCGAGGTTTTTTTGTCTTTAAGGAGGTGATTGTGATGTGGTGAACTCAAAGAAGGAATATTAAATTCAAGTATGATAAGGAGGTTTTTTATGAATTTAAGACACATGTTAAAAGCTACATTATTATTAGCTTTAGGTTTAATTCTACACACAATCACACCATCATTTTTAGGGATGATGAAACCTGATTTTATGCTGTGTATGATGTTTATTTCCCTTTATGATACAAAAAAAGCACCAGAGGCACTTATTATTATCGTAATTTCCGGTTTGCTCAGTGGTATCACTTCTCAAATGCCTTACGGTCTCTTAAGCAATTTTATTGATAAATTGCTCACTGGTTTTATCATCTTTAAAGCTGCAAAAAAATATAGAAACAAGGTTGTTTTAACTTTTATAGGAACTTTGATCTCGGGAATAATCTTTTTATCGTTCTCAATGATCTTAGTGCCACTTGATATAAGACTGGTGGCAACCCTTATGGGGGTTCATGTTTTCCCAGCCGCGATAGTAAATACTTCATTCCATTATTTTTTACATTCTCGAATGAAAAAATTACAATATTAATGAAAATCTATTGCATTATTTTACATCTGTGTTAAAGTATCTTCAAGAAAGGTTGGGATTGTATGAAATGTAATCACAAAAATATAAATGAAGCCCAACAAATGAGCTACTACTATTATTATAGTTAAAAGGTTAATACCCCTCGTGGATATTAACCATTTTGTGTTACTATAATCTACAGGGCTCATAACATCATCAAGTTAACGATATTTTCTTAGTTAAGCCGTGTAGATCACGGCTTTTTTGTTGTCTAATCTAAGGAGGATATCATGAAGAAAAATACAATATTGCTATTAGTGATTGTTTTATTATTAACTGGGTGTAAACAAAATAAAAAAGAATTTAGAATTGGTGTAATACAATGGGCAGAACATCCCGCACTGCAAGACTCACTTGAAGGAATGCGCTTGGGTCTTGAAGAAAAAAATATGTTAAAAAATGTAGAAATTGAGGTAAAAAATGCCTACGAAGATGCAAGTAATGCGATGACGATTGCAAGTCAGTTTTCTCAGAAAAATGTCGATGTAATTTATGCTATCGCAACCCCTTCTGCCCAAGCAGCTAAAAACGGAACAAGCAAAAGTAAAATACCAGTTATTTTTTCAGCTGTATCTGATCCTGTAGAGGCAGGGCTTTTAAATCACAGTAATCATCCTGAATCTCATATCACAGGTGTGAGTGATCTTCCACCCTTAGCTTCACAAATTGACTTAATTACTGAGATTTTAGGAGAACAGGTTAAAATAGGTGTGCTCTATAATACAAGTGAGGTTAATAGTTTAAATCAAGTTAAGCTGTTGGAAGAGATTGTTGCAAATAGTGAGACAGAAATTATTACCAAAGGGATTAGTTCCGCGAACGAGTTATTAGCTGCGAGCCAGCAATTAGCCAAGACAGCAGATACACTTTTTATCCAAAATGACAATATGGTGGCAAGTGCCACAGGTCTGGTTGTAGAGCAGTTTAAAAGACAAGGAAAGCCAGTATTTATGGCAGAGGATGGTCAATTTGACCTGGGCATATTAGCTTCAGAATCTGTTTCCTATTTAGAATTAGGTAAGCAGGCTGGTAATATGATTGCCTCACTTTTATTGAATGAGAAGACGATTGTGGATATGCCAGTCCAAATAGCTCAAAATACCAAGCTATCCATTAACCTTGAGATTGCTGAAGAACTTAACATTAAACTATCTCGTGAGTTAGAAGAGAGGGCAGATAAAAAATGAATATTGTCGAAGAAATACTAATACAAGGTTTGATGTATAGTGTACTCGCCTTAGGTGTAATGATCTCTTATAAAGTACTTGATATTCCCGATTTAACAGTTGATGGAAGTTTTCCCTTAGGTGTGGTTGTAAGTGCAATTTGCATCACGCAGGGTCTCAATCCATGGATTAGCCTTTTCATAGCTCTATTTGCAGGATTTTTAGCGGGCGTTTTAACAGGGATTTTACATGTTAAGTTACGCATCAGCGCATTATTGAGTGGTATTCTAACGATGACAGCTCTTTATTCAATTAATCTTGTAATTGCTCAAGGAAGATCGAATATACCGTTATTTCAAGAAAATACATTATTTAGTAACATCACCAATGCAAAAACTATGGTATTGCTTCTTGCTGTTATCGTATTATTAATAAAGTTATTGCTTGATATTTTACTCAGTACAAGATTTGGCTATCTATTAAAGATTACAGGTGATAACGCGCATTTAGTGAATGTCTTAGGCCATGATCTTAATAAGGTAAAAGTTATCGGCTTGGGTATATCGAATGCGTTAGTCGCCTTAAGCGGTGCTTTAGCTGCTTCAATTAACAGCTACTATGATATATCGATGGGTACAGGAATGGTTGTATTGGGATTATCTTCAGTAATATTAGGTTCTGTAATCTTTAATAAAGTAAGCATCAAATCGACGACGCGCGTGATTATTGGCGCAATTGCTTATCGAGCCATCATTAGTATCGCTTTAAGTTTAAATATGAATCCACAGTTAATGAAACTGGCCACAGTAATTATTTTTATCATTGCGATATATTTTAATAATAGACAAGAGGGTGCTTTCTCATGATTACTTTTAAAAATATAAGCAAAGTATTTAATAAAAATAAAGATAATCAATTCACATTGTTTCAAGATTTAAATCTAACGGTAAATGAAGGTGATTTTATTTCGTTGCTTGGGTCTAATGGAAGTGGTAAATCAACCTTACTGAATGTCTTATGTGGTACTGAAACAATCGATGAAGGTGCTCTTTATATTGGAACAGAGTCTATTACGCCACTTCCTTCATTTGAACGTTTTAAAAGAATATCACGGGTATATCAAGATCCTACAGTTGGCACTGCGCCGCATTTAACCGTTTATGAGAATTTGGTCCTAGCCTTAAATAAAGGTAACTTATTTAACCTAAGACTACTGGGCAAATCAGATAAAGCACTTATTTTAAAAGAATTAGAAAAACTCAATATGGGACTGGAGCAAAAAGTAGATGTGCCAGTGAAAGAATTATCTGGTGGGCAAAGGCAAGCATTATCTCTTTTAATGGCACTGATGAATGAACCCGATATTTTATTATTGGATGAACATACCGCTGCTCTAGATCCTAAGAGTTCTAAACATATTATGAAACTTACTCATGAAATGGTTAAAGAAAGAAAACTTACAACAAT
>DATBUC010000108.1:0-5235 GCA_036516515.1 Erysipelothrix sp.
TTCCTCAGAAAGATCGTCATAGAAGATACCTTCCTCCATAAATTTGGATACAGATTCAACTGTCTTATAATCTAATAAATATTTTTCTTCAATTGCTTGCTCTAATTCATAAGCGTATGTTGGGTTACCTGATTCTAATCCAAAAATTTCATATGTATTAAAATCAATTTCATCTTTAGGTGTTGCCGTCAAACCAACTAGTAAACTATCGAAGTAATCAAAGATAGCACGATACTTTTTATAAATACTACGATGACTTTCATCAATGATGATTAAATCAAAATGTCCTGGAGTAAATAATGTATTACCATCTTCACGTTTTGTACCATCAATTGCATTCATCATCGTTTGATATGTTGAAAAGATCATCCGTGACAATTCTGGACTTTCTCTATCCTCCAATAAATTACATAAACTTAAAGATGGTAGAAGATTATTATAAGAGTTTTTAGCCTGTCTAACTAATTCCGTTCTATCCGCTAAAAACAAGATATTCTTTATCCAATTATGACGTACAAGCACATCGACAAGAGAGATAGACACCCTTGTTTTCCCTGATCCTGTTGCCATCACTAATAAAGCTTCCCGTTTCTTTGATTGATAAGCTTCACATACATTAATGATTGCTTCTTTTTGGTAAGCACGATTGGTTATATTATCTTTAATCTTTATGTTTTCTAATGGTGTTTTTAAATGCCTTCGCTCTATTAATTTCACTAAATCCGACTTAGCGTACACACCTGATACATTCCTGTCCGGATACTCAAAGTCATCCCAAATACGTGATTCGAAACCATTGGTTAAGAAAATTACCGGTCGCTGTCCGTGCATTTTCTCCAAACAATCGGCATAGAGCTTTGCTTGTTGTTTGCCTTGGTTTATATCTATAGAAGTCCGTTTAGCTTCTACAACCGCTAAAGGCTTACCATTGTCTCCGAACAAGACATAATCAACATATCCAATACCTTTATCATTAGGCATGCCTGTTACTTCGTATTCTTCTATAATGTCCTTACCAAAAGACCAACCTGCCAACTTTAAATCGACATCAATATATCGTTTACGAGTTTCTGCCTCTGATATTTCATCCACTTGGAAGTCAAAATCCCTTTCCTCTTGATTGTGGATCCTTGTTTCAGTTATTTGTTTTCGTAGGTTCTCATTTTCTTCAATGATATCCTTTAACTTACGGTCCCTAGCACTTAATTTCTCAAATAAATCTTGATACTCTTCTTTACGTTTACGTGACTCGTTTGTAGAAGACAGGAGTGTTTCATCAAAGGCTTGAGCTGTATATTCAGCAGAGTAACAATAGTCAATCCAACTAATGAACTCATGTAAATTACGTAGCGTAGTTACTGCTTCATCACGAGAAATTTTCGAGTTTGTATGGACAGCAACATTACCTAATTTCACTATATATCTAATTAAGGGGAATAAATCTTGATCAATAATACTTCTAAATGATTGCTCGTGGATTAATGCAGATAATCTATCATCATACGGTAACTTTAATTCTTCGTCAAAACTATACATCCATTTGACCGCAAGCTCTAGAGCCCTCCTCGACAAAATAGCCGTTGAAGCAGAGCTAATTTGCAAGCTCTGCTCGGCCTCAAGACAAGCACTCATAAATGATTCATATTGACCTTTTTCTTTTAAAAACTCAAAATTTGTCATCTCTAGCACCTACTTTCGTACTCTCTTATACTTTGATTTCTTCTTTAAATAGTTCACCGTTGAAGGCTTTGTGTAACGTGGAATTAAATAGTCCTTTGATTAGCACCAATGACCTTTCTAACTCTTTTTCTTTGTCAAAAACTATAATAACTTTATCTAAAAACTTTTGTTGTAATTCTACGGGTGGTGATATTATTTCAATGTTTTTTATCATCGTTAGATTAAAGTTTTTCTGCCTCACACCACGTTGTTGATTCAATAAATATTCTCGCATTATTTGAATAGTGTAGTATACAAACTCAGTTACCGCATATTTCTCATCTATTTTAGCAAATGCTATCGCTTGGTTACAGCTGCATTCAACTAGATTAATGCTCGATTTAAGACCAGCAGTATCATACATCCCAAGTAGCAAACTATTCTTTGCTATTAACTTAGCTGAAGATTCTTCTATAGCATTCTTTGTGATATATTCATTACTATTAGAAGTATATATATTATTTAATTCTCCGGAAGATAGCCAAGGTATTTCGCCCTCATAATATTCCTTCTTTTTTCTGCTTGGCGTACCACCACTTTGCCATTTTCCTATATCTGATAACTTAACTATTTCCCAGTTCTTTGTGTTTAAAATTGGATCACCAAACATATCTAGGAAAATACTTTGCTTTAATGCTGATAATGCTTCGATTTGTTGTTGTCTCAATTTTAAAACTTTATTCGTTTCATTTAAAGTTGCAGCAACTTTCTCTTGTATCTTTATACTAGGCAAATTAATCTTTATATTTGAAATATCTGACAACCTTATACTTGGATAAGATTCATCTCTCACCAGACTACTCGGTTTAAACCACTCAAAAAAGTATTTTAAGTAATCTACATCAACATTTTTGTCTTTCACTGTAACACAAGCTAAATGATTAACAAAATACGATTCTTTCTCCACTTTATAGACTCTATTTTTCATAGAACTCATACCACTTTTTGCAAATAAAATTGAATTTTCAGAGACCTTTTTCAACTTCAATTTATCTCGGTGTTTTTCATTTATCTTAGCTAGTGTGTTAATATCAACTCCATTAATTAGTTCCTCTAAATTACCAGCACGGATAAAGGGGACTCCTTCCGTGTCTAAATAATCTTCTTTTGGAGCAGAGCTTCCAGCAGATATATTAGCTATATTCTTTAGATAAACTTCATTTCCCACTTAGAAGCCCCTCCAATTCCTTAAGAGAGTTATTAATTTCTTTTTCAAACTCAAATATATTTGAAAGTATTTTATGTGGATCCTCATATTCAATCTCTTCATACTTAATCTCTTGATATTTATTAATTGACAAATCATAATCATTCTCTTTAATTTCATCAAAAGGTACTAAAAAGGACTTATCTGTTCGAGCATTATCTATCTCATCTTCCAAATTATGAAATCTTTTAATAATATCCGGAATATCATTTGCCACGATTGGTGACCTGTTATCATTTAAAGAAAAACCGTCATTCTCCATATCATAAAACCAAACATTATCTGTTCCACCAGATCCTGTTTTCGTAAATATTAAAATTCCAGTTGAAACCCCTGCATAAGGCTTAAAAATACCACTAGGCATACTAATAACAGCCTCTAATTTGTTGTTTTCAAGGATTTCTTTACGAATAGCCTTGTGTGCATTAGAGGCTCCGAATAGAACCCCATCAGGAACAATTACTGCTGCACGGCCGCCCTTTTTCAACAAACGTAACATTAAGGCTAGAAATAAGAGTTCTGTCTTTTTCGTTTTTGTCACTTTCAAAAGGTCATCAGCTACAGCATCATAGTCTAATGAACCTTTGAACGGTGGATTAGCTAAGATTAAAGAATACTTTTCTGCTTCTTTATTTTGTTCGTTCAAACTATCTTGATATCGAATATTCGGGTTATCAATACCATGTAACATCATATTCATCGTACTGATGCGAAGCATTGTCGTATCGATTTCAAATCCATTGAACATCGTGTTATGGAAATGCTCTTTTAAATCACTTGTATAAAATAAATCGTTATGGTGCTTTCTCATGTATTCACTAGCAGACACTAAAAATCCAGCAGTCCCTGCAGCTGGGTCCACAATTGTATCCTGGGGTGTTGGTTTCATTAATTCGACCATCATATCAATGATTTGTCTCGGTGTTCTAAACTGTCCGTTTGTACCAGAACTTTGAAGTTTAGATAATAAGTACTCATATAAATCACCTAATGTATCAACATCACTGTCCGCACTTGTTGTTTTAGGTAATTCGCTAATACCAGCTACCACACGTGATAGTAATACGGGACTAGGTATAACAAACACTGCGTCTTTAATATGCTGCGAATAAGCGGATCCATTACCACCTATACCTTTAATAAACGGGAACACCTTCTGAGACATTGTTTCAAACATTTCCTCAGGTCCCATTTGTGAGAATGTACTCCATCTTAGTTCAGGCTGATCCTTAGGGAATAAACCTTCATAAGGTAAGCCCAAAAGCTCAGAATCTTTTTCTTTTCGTTGTTCGCGGTCATCTAATCCTTTGATATATAATAAATATGTAAATTGTTCAATTACGGTAAGTGGGTTTGTAATGCCACCAGTCCAAAAATATTCCCATATTTTATCTACTTTTCCTCTTAATTCTCCTGTAATCATAAGTTAATGCTCCTCTATTAATATCATCTGAATCTATTATACTACATAATAGATGTTCACACTATTTCAGTCTTGATATCTTGGTTTATTTTAGCTATAAACTATAATCAATGTCTTAAATACTCTATATCATAAAAATTGGATAGTATTTTTATGTTCTTCATCATGCTACCCTCTAATTATCGAAACGTTCGAGCCTCCTTTTTCTTAACTAATATAACTCCTCATTATTTCCATACTGTCCGCTAGTTAAAACTCTTAATCATCATACCGTATGTGAGGAAGAAGGCGCAAAAAAGAAGGGGTTGCGTTACATCGCCAACCCCTTCTTTTCGTCACAGCAACGCTTGAATATCTCCTTCTATTTTTTCAGTTTTGTTTGTGGCACGTACCGTTTCATAATTAGTCCTTGTCGCCTGATTCAAAAATTCTTAAAACATTCTCTTCAATCTTCAAATAACTTCTTTCAAATGCAAAAAGACAACCTGCCTTAAGATGCGGTTGCCTTTTTTCTTTCTTCTTTATATTGTGCGCGTACTTCTTTGCACATCGTAATAAAAAATGCATAAAACACGATACTGAGTAAAATAATTTTTAACGTTTCACCAGGGTTATAAAAAGCGACATTGACACAATGAACGATAAGCGCCATAAATAAAAAGATAGGCAATACCGTTCCCCAAAGTTTAGAAGGTTGTCGCAACAAAATATATTGAATGATTAAAATACAAGATGTCAATAAAACAATATGCATCGCTAATTCCCCCCTTTATTTCTTTTAGTATACATGGAAAAGATTGTCGAAAGGTAAAGTGAACCTTAATGCTACCTTAAATTTCGAAAAATGTGAAAAATCTTAAACAATCTTCAGAAATTCTTCAGATTT
>DATBUC010000109.1:0-2699 GCA_036516515.1 Erysipelothrix sp.
TCTCTTTTGGAGGCGTGGCCGAGTGGTTGAAGGCACCGGTCTTGAAAACCGGCAACGGGTTAAACCGTTCGTGAGTTCGAATCCCACCGCCTCCGCCAGATAATGTAATTAAGCCCTTGTTATTCAAGGGCTTTTTTATTGCCTGCCTGAATCAAGGTACCCTCATCGAGACCCAGTAAATTTTTATAAATAAAAACAAAAATTACTACGCTTCTTTTCAGGGCTTAATCACAAAATATAAAAATCTGAGTTTACTTTGAGCTCTCTTGCTTCTGCATCCTTATATTATGCCTAGGGTAAACATCACGCTAAGCTTTAAATATGGGATTGAAACAGCAGTTCAGGTCAACAAATTTGTCAAAGTAGAGTATGAAATTGATCTGTTTATAATGAACGCATTCACACACAAGAGTAGCTTATGAAGAACACTCACTGCTCATCATTTTTTCAGTTGATTAATCAGGTGGCACACAATGAATACTTTAGTATCCGCTACATTAGATGCATTAAATGGTTGGTTTGTTAGCAAGAAGTTTTAAAGTACACAAATTTGTTCAAGTCGTTTCTAGTTGGCTCTAATCTTATAATCCATACAGACCAAACAAGAGGGTAATACCATGAAATACATACCACTTCATTCTTTCATCCTGATGGATGAACACGCTGGTTAACCAGCTCTAAAACTTTATAACATTCGCATTGAGGAAAATATTATGTGGGCAAACTTAATCATTACAGTCGTCACAATCGTAGCAACAGAAGTTTTCAAAGATGATTAATTAATCATCAGGATTTACGATGGCCGGACAATCACAATAGCCATCAAAACGGCAGCTAAGCGCTTAGACCTAGCAATCTGTGACTTTGCCAGTCACGCTAAATTTCAGAGTGTTTTAATATTAAGGAGAATATTTATGTGGGCAAATATTTTAGTAGCAGTCGTTACAGCAGTTGTGACAGAGGTTTTAAAAGACGATTAATATCACCTGTTCTTGACTCAATTATTAAAAATTAAGGAGGAACATGAAACGAGCATTTTACATTATTGCCTATGACATTGTCAGTGAAAAACGACGCAGAAAAATACGTGAAGCCGTACAAAGTTGTTCACTAGATGCTCAAAAATCTGTTTTTGAGTGCTGGCTATCTGAAAATGAATTACAAAAATTAATCAACTCCATATCGCAATTTTTGGCTGAAGAAGATAAATGTCATATGTATAAAGCCAATCAACTGAAGTCAAAATATTTAGGCAAAGCAACCATAACACAAAACAACTGGGTAATAATTCACTAATTCGATAGGAATCAATGATGACTTGTTTATACGTTGATAGAAAAAATGTACATATTAAAACAGATAGTAAGATGTTATCGATCTATGATGATCAAAAGAAGATCACCTCTGTACCATTGCAATTACTGAGTCGAATATGCTTGAAAGGTAATATTACGCTAACAGCTTCTGTCTTGGGTAAATTAGGTGAATGTGATATTGGTATATTGATATTAAGAGGCTTACAACACAAGCCAACATTGCTGTTACCAACTATGAAACATGATGCAAATAAAAGATTGATTCAAGCACAACTTGCAAATAATATTGAATTTTGTCTAAGTTTTGCCAAAACACTTGTGCAACAAAAAATTGAACGCCAGTGTCAAACACTTCAATCATCTTTTGAAAGGGTTCATTTCCCCCACAGTCGTCAACTTGAGTTGGATAAATATTATCAAAATACAATGATGGAAATTGAAAATGCTCAGCAATATGAATGGATTCGTCAAATTCACTTAATGGGCTTAGATCCTTATATTGGGTTTTATCATCAAATAAAATTTGGGCGTGAATCATTGGCTTGTGATCTCGTAGAACCATTGCGAGCACTATATGATTTATGGTTGATTAATGCTTTTAAAGAGAAAATTTTTAGAATGGAAGATTTTACCATCACTGAATCAGGTTGTACGATAGGTAAAGCAGGAAGATTGAGATTTTATAACGCATTTGAAAATTGGTTATCTGAACATCAGAATTATTTTAATGATACTAAAAAAATGTTGTTTATAGCACTTAATCAGAAAGCGCCATTGGCATTTGATGTATCTCATACAGAAATACAACGGGTCGTATGATGCGATATTTGATTAGTTATGATATTAGCGATGTGAGACGTTTAAGAAAAATTTATAAAATTATCAGTGGTGCCGCATTGCCAATTCAAGAAAGTGTGTATTTATTTGTAGGCAGTGAGCCATTATTTCAAAATCTCATCAAGGAGCTGCAATCGGTCATTCATCCACGCAATGATGATGTGCGTATTTATGCATTGAATCATCATTCAGATATATGGTCTTCGGGGAATGCATTGGCTCAGGAAGGTATATTATTAATATGATCAACAATAAAGATATAGTGATAATTATCGAGGCTATGATAGACGAAGCCATCATGCAGTTTGTCAATCAATCTTTCGAAGTTAATCAATTGAAAGTATTTCAGCTTAATAAAGCACAATACAGTGCAGTTCATTTAGGTAAATGTTTTAAGAATTATGCATTACTGCATCCGAATATCCAGCATATTGGTTTGAATACATCGCGACATGATTTATATCGAGTGCAGCTATAAACCAAATGAGCCGCACCCCTTTTTTATTATGTGCAACTTTGTTAATATGTGATGGGTTCTCAGCGAAA
>DATBUC010000110.1:0-32093 GCA_036516515.1 Erysipelothrix sp.
AAGAATTAGAACCTATTTATGATTCTGATGGCAAACAAAGAGACACAGGTAAAGAATATACTTTTACGGTTATTAATACCGATTTAGAAAAAAAGGAAGTCAATTTTACCATCATTACGGATGATGAGAGCAAATTATTGGCTCCAGGAGAATATTTAAAAGTCATCGCAAGTAATCAAATTTCCCTTTCAGAAACAAGAATAAGCGAAAAGGAAGTACCCGAAGAAATTATTGATTATCTTGATGATTTAAATTAAGGAGGAGTTGCATGCAACCTTTTATTGAGCCCTTGAGAATCGCTCTTATTTTATTTCCAGTATTATCATTTATCTTAGTTACACCCTATATGTTTTTTCAATACAGAAAGTATGGATCAATTTCTGTATATCGTACTTTTATCATATTTGCATTCATTTATTATCTAATGAATGCCTACTTCCTAGTAATCTTGCCATTACCACCAAAAGAAACCGTTACGAATACCTACAGAGATATGATGCAAATCAGACCTTTTCAATTTATATTTGATTTGAGCAAGGAATCAGTATTTCGTATCACAGATCCTCATACATACTTACCAGCACTTACCCAACCGGTCTTTACACAGCTCGTATTCAATGTGCTATTGACCATTCCTTTTGGATTTTTCATGAGATACTACTTTAAAAAAGATAAAAAGACAACAGTTTTTTACACATTTTGCCTTTCTTTATTTTTTGAACTGAGTCAGCTCAGCGGATTATTTTTTATCTATCCAGGTCCTTACCGTTTATTTGATGCTGACGACCTTATATTGAATACTTTGGGTGGCTTTATCGGTTACTTAAGTGTTGGGTTTGTAAAATCGTTTTTACCGAGTCGTGAAGAAATTGATCTTCATGCTATTTTAAAAGCGAATCAAGTTTCTTTGATTAAAAGAGCTTTTGCTTTCATGATCGATATTACTATTCTAAGCGTATTCCAAAATATTCTTATACGTATTATAGGTATTAAAACAAGCATAATTTTTGATTTCATTACCTTTTTACTTTACTTTTCTTTATTACCCCGTTTACTTGGAGGACAAACAGTTTCCCAAAAACTACTAAAAATTCAGCTCGTTCAAACGGACAACAATCATGTTACCTTACTACAATTTGTTAAACGCTCAACGCTCATATATGTTTTTGTATATAATAGCCTTAGTCTTATCAACTCCGTCTCTGAACTGATGTTATTGACTGAGAGCCGCTTGTTTGCCTTTATTTACATCGGCTTACTAATTGTTTGGTTTATTTGGATGTTTATCTATTTTATCTATATCATCATCAAAAGGCCACAACAGTTGTTTTATGATAAATTATCTAATACACTCTTAGTTTCAACTTTTAATGAAAGTTAAGTTTGGCTAGTAAAATAAAAAATCTCAAGATATCATCTTGAGATTTTTTTCTTATTTAATATATGGTACGCCCGACAGGAATCGAACCTGCAACCTTTTGAACCGGAATCAAACGCGCTATCCGTTGCGCCACGGGCGTAGATAAGAACCCGTAGGTTCTATTCTCTTTCAAAAAGTAATGTAATACCCTGTCCGCCGCCTATGCACAGTGATGCCATACTTTTTTTAGTATCTCGCCTTTGCATTTCATGCAAGAGCGTTACTAAGATGCGTGCGCCACTTGCGCCAATAGGATGGCCTAATGCAATGGCACCGCCGTTAACGTTTACAATTGATTCATCTAAATCTAAATCTTTAATCACACTCAATGTTTGTGAAGCAAACGATTCATTAATTTCAATCAATTCAATATCGTCCAACTTCCAGTTTGCTTTTTTAAGTGCCTTTTCTGTTGAAGGAATTGGACCTATTCCCATTTTTTCTGGTGCTACACCTGCTGATGCATAGGCAACCAACTTAGCAAGTATCGGCAAGCCTAAAGATTCTGCTTTTTCTCTACTCATTAATACAATCGCTGCCGCACCATCATTAATTCCGGATGAGTTCCCGGCTGTCACTGCACCATCATTTTTAAATACAGGTTTAAGTTTCTGTAATTTGTCGATGGTCATGCCAAAACGAGGGTGCTCATCTTCGAGAACCTCTTCTGAACCATTAAAAACTGGTACAATTTCTTCTTTAAACTTACCTGCTTTAATTGCTTTTTCTGCTTTATTTTGACTTTCCAGTGCGAACTGATCTAACATTTCACGAGTTAAATTATAATCATCAACTAAGTATTCGGCTGTAATACCCATATGAACATTTTCAAAAGCATCCATTAATCCATCATGTAACATACTGTCAATGATTTCTGTATTACCCATTCTGCTACCCCATCTGCCATTTGGCATGATATAAGGTGCACGGCTCATATTTTCAGTTCCGCCAGCAACAACCACATCAGCATCCCCAAGCATAATTGCCTGTGCTGCTAGTTGCACTGTTTTCAATCCTGAACCACATACTTTGTTTATTGTGTAGGCTGGTACAGTTTGAGGAAGATCTGCACCCAAAGCTACTTGTCTTGCTGGATTTTGGCCTAAACCTGCTTGTAAAATATTACCAAAAATTAATTCGTCAACTTCTTGGCCATCCAGTCGAATTCGTTTGAGTGCTTCTTTTACAGCAATAGAACCAAGTTCAATCGCGGAAACATCTTTTAGTTTCCCGCCAAATGAACCGATTGGTGTTCTCACTGCAGAAACCAATACGACTTCTCTCATAGTATCCTCCTTAAAAGATATCTTTATTTTGAATAAAAAAAACATCTGACTTCAGATGTTTTATGGCATAAATGGTGGACGATAACGGGCTCGAACCGCTGACCTCATGCACGTCAAGCATGCGCTCTCCCAACTGAGCTAATCGTCCGTTGCCAACATATATTATCACATTGCCATAAACATTTCAAATCATTTATATTATATATTATATTTTTTGATAATTCACATGAATTTCAACTTTAACATTATATCACAAAAGATGGGATTACTCTAAAAAGTAAAATAGAAGGTTTCCCTTCTACTTTACTTGTTCATAATATTCCATGAACTTATCCATAACTAATTCAATAAAAGAAATTGTACTTGCATCATGTAATTTACCGTTCTCATCAAACTTTTCATGGACAGCACCTACCATAATATCATTTCCTGGTAATAAACGCATCCCCATTGTATCTAAAATTTGCAGAAGTGAATTATAAGCGCGTGCACCGGCTGTCGCTCCTAGGGAAGCAGTCATTATTAAGCCCGGTTTTTCCGCTAAACCTGGTTGAGTTCTGCTCGCCCAGTCAATCGCATTTTTAAGTACACCAGATAGTGCATGGTTATATTCTGGAGTACTCATGAATACAACATCAGCATCACTTACTTTTTTATTGAATTGTTCTACTTTTTCTGGTCGTTTACCATCTAAATCTAGATCCTCATTATAGAGTGGTAAATCAATGTCTAAAATTTCAAATTCAATTTTATCTGAAAAATGCTCAATAATATGCTCAGCTAGCAATTTATTATAAGATTTTTCCCGTAAACTTCCTACCAAAAATACGCCTTTAATCATAGTATCTTCCTCCGCTAATATTATAGTTTATAAAGTTTTTTCATTCATGAGATATGCTCACTTGATTATTTGATTTGATTTCTTTATGATAGTCTAGGACTATTAAAAAAAAAGGAGGATTATGATGAATTTAAAACGTTATTTTGGGGACAAAGCTTTCTTTAAATCAACCCTATTAGTTGCGATTCCATTGATGGCTCAGCAGTTAATCAGTAACTCGGTAAACTTGCTTGATAACCTCATGATTGGTCAGCTAGGTGACAACGCGCTTGCATCTGTTGCTACTGTGAACCGTTACTTTATGATTGCGATTTTTGGAATGCAAGGCATGATTGCTGCCTCGTCAGTATTTTTAGCACAATTTTATGGATCAGATGATGAGGAGCATATGAAGCAGTCTTTTAGATTTGCCCTTATTTCTACAAGTCTCATCATGATTCTTTTTATTATTATTGCTTTATTATTTCCAGAAAACATTATTAGATTTTTTATTGCAGATGAGAAAGTAATTTCATTAGGTTCACAATATATTAAAGTTGCAGCAATATCATTTTTGCCTACGATGATTACCATGGCAATTTCAGGCGCAATGCGATCTGTTGGAGATTCTAGAAAACCTCTTTTCGCTGGTATGATTTCGATGGTCACTAATGTATTCTTCAACTATGTCCTCATCTATGGCCATCTTGGTATGCCCGCTTTAGGTGTGGTTGGCGCTGGTATTGGAACTCTAATTGCTAGAGTCGTTGAATTAGGTATTATTATATATTTCTTAGTTGATGGCGACTATAAATTTAAAACTGAATTTAGAGAGCTCTTTAATATATCACCTACACTATCCAAAGCAATTACATTAAAAGCGTTACCTTTATCTTTAAACGAAGTGCTATATGCAACGGGAATGGCTGTTCTTATGAGGTTTTATGGAACAAGAGGAGCAGATGTAATCTCCGCTTACGCGATAGCAGTTACTGTTTCTGATTTATTCTTTACCATGAATGCAGGTATGTCAGTTGCAACAACAATTCTCGTGTCACAACCTTTAGGCGCTAATAAACTTGAAGAGGCTAAAGACAATGGCTATAAGTTACTTGGTTTTTCTACAATTTTGAGTATCTTTTTTGGGTTTCTACTCTTTTTAACAAGCTTTGTGGTGCCACATCTCTATGATGTCTCTGCCAATGCAATGTACATTGCCCAAAACTTCTTAAGAATTATGTCCTTTCTATTTTGGATTTATGTGCTCAATACAACTTCTTACTTTATTCTTAGAGCAGGAGGAGACATGAAATCTACATTGATTATGGATTCAGGTTACATGTGGACTGTTAACCTTGTTTGTGTGGGCATTGCCACTCACTTTACCGATGTTGGCATATTAGGCTTATATCTTATTGGACAATTGACTGATGTTGTCAAATTATTCTTTGCTTTAAAACTTGTACACAACGAAGGTTGGGTCGTTAATTTAGCGAAACAAGAACGAAAACAAGAAATTATGGATTTACTAGAAGGTGAACTCTAAAATGAAAAATGGCTCGTCGATGACGAGCCATTTTCTTTATTCAACTTCAAATGAAACAATTTTCTGACCACTTACTTTAAACTTAAGTGTATCCCCAGGGTGATAAAATGGTAATTTATCATTCAACTGTAGTGATGCTTGATATACAAGCTCTTGATCTTCAAATAAAATATAGTAGATCGTATTTCCATCAATATAAACCTGTCTAATATCAGCAATCACAGCTTCCATCTCCACAACATCTTCAGGAACTAAGCTTTCTTCATCACCAAATAAACTTAGATATGATCTTTCAGTATCTTTTAATGTAACCCCTACAGCAGACTTAGTATAGTCTTGATAGTTCACAAAAGAAAAACTTCTAATAACACCTGAACGATCTTTCAAACTCATAACATAAGTTGGATAACCACCGATATTTTGTAAAACTGGTGTAATTGGCTCATAGTTTTTTTCTTGTATTGAGCCGATTGATGTTTGCTCTGCTGCTGTTAGTGAAATCCCAGGTAAATCCAATACAATCGCTTCACTAGTTTTCATATTCATGAACAGAAGTCCAGTTGTAGAGCCTTCATCTAAAGTTACAGGTCTAATACCTGTGAAAACATAAATTTCATTATCTATCAGTACATAATTATAGGTGCCTATTTCTTGATCAATCAATTTAACACCATCTTGTTGGACAATAGAATTAATATATCCTCCCGATAGTGCATAGTGATCTTTGGCATGTGACAAGAGCATATTGGTAGGATAGACTAAATCAACCCACTCTGGCTCCTGACCGACTTTATACTCTTTTGAATCACCAGAAACAGCATCTACCACAATAATGCCACTTGTATTGTTTGCTCCCCATAATCCCACTTCTTTTTTTATCGTTTGAATAACCCAGAATGGATGTCCTGATTCATCAATTTCAAAATGCCATCCACTCAAGAATGAGAATTTATGTTGTAAGGCAACATGACGCTTGAGATCATAATGCAAGGGTGCACCAGGATAATAGCGCATTGGTTTATCGAGCTTCACAATTTCAGCTTGCGCATTGGTAGCACCCGCTCCAGTTGTTACTCTTACATAATATGGAACTCCTTTGTTTAAGTTGATCAATTGTTTTAGAGGGTCTGTATATTGAAATGGGGCAATTCTCACCATGTTTCCTTGGTAATTTATCTGAGAAAACTCTCTCGAATTGATTTTAAATCGTGCTGAGACATCACTTAACTCTCCCATCTTTTTTTCTGCTGCGAGTAATGCTGATTCTTTATCAACAAGCGACATCTCAACTTTATGATCTTTACCATAGAGGTCTTTGAACTCTACATGATTTACTGTTCCAATGACATTCGCAAATCTTTTCGCATTTAATATACGAGAAGACATCAGTCCACCCACTACAAATACGAGCGCAAATATGAGTACTGTTGAAGTAAATAGACCAATAAACTTTTTATAACCTTCTCTATTTAAGAGCCATACCGCCGCAATTAATAAGAAGAAAAAACTAAGGTAGATCATCGATCCAACATTCATAAAATGATAGGTATTTCCATTCCATAAATCTAATAAAATAAAAATAATTAAGATAATTAAAATTAACCATTTTCGTGATTTTTTCATTACATCACTTCCTTTTCGTATGAATATATCATACCACATTTGGTAAATCTTGCGATTTACATGTCTTTATAGATTGGTTTTTCACTAAAAACAAGTTCTTTGACTTCTACGCCATCAGTTTCAAATACAGTGATGCTATTTTTACCTTTATTGAGTAACTCTTTTGGCACATAAAGATATAATGTTGGTCCAATATCCCAATACCTTCCAATATGGAAACCATTAACATATATAACACCTTTGCCATACCTACTACAATCGATAAATGTATTATCCACTTCAGCTAATTCAAATTCGAAGTTGTAGAAGCTGGGCTGTTTAGGATTGTAACTATTTTCATAATTGACTTGTGGTTCATTTACGAATTCAAGTGGCGTGTGTGTCCAATGTGCCATAAAGTGTAGCCCATCTGTAACGCCACCCAAAATCCCTTTTTGTTGTGATTCTGCTATTAATTCCGGACCATAATTATTTCTCCCTGTGTTTTCTACAAGAATTGATAATGTATTCATTTCATAAGGAAATTTGAGATTCAGAGGTTCTGACATATTGGTATAGTCTTTAATCGCTACGAATTCATGATTAACATAAATATATGCACGATCATGTACATTCCTTAACTTAATGCCATCCCCAAGGTGTGGTCCTTTTACTTTATGTTCATAAAGAATATAACCATAAGACTGACCAATTTTCTCCATTGTTAAAGGATAATCATTCTTAACTGTCTCTATTTCTAAGTGCTCTAAATTAGAAAATAAGGATGTCTTATTTTTCACGTTCACTGTTGGAAATTTACTTTGTGATGGATACATTGGCTCAAAAGTCTTAGCTTCAGGAACCATTTCTTTGATTACTTTTTGAATTGCGTAAAATTTTTCTGTGGGTGTACCCCATTCTGTTAACGGCGCGTCATAATCATAAGATGTGATTTGAGGTAAAGTATGCGTGAATTTATCACTTGCTCCATTATAGAAACCAAAATTAGTGCCGCCATGGAACATATAGAAGTTAATCGATCCTTGTTCTAAGACTTTCTTCACTTCTACTGCAGTTTCTTGGGGATCGCGTCGGATAATCTCGACACCCCAGTCATTAAACCATCCATCCCAAAATTCCATGCACATGAGCGGTTTGTTAGGTTGATGTGCTGCGAGTGCATTAAAATTATTTTCTGCGTCAGAACCAAAATTTGCTGTGGCTAATACACCTTCTTCTACCAGTGAACCCGCTTCTAACGCAGCTTTCCAGCCGCCATCAGAAGTAAATAAAGGCACTGTTACCCCATATTTTTCCATAATTTTTTTTATTTCTTTTAAGTATTCTTTATTATTAGAAAATGAACCAAACTCATTCTCTATTTGCATCATGAGTACATTACCACCTTGGTCAAATTGGTAAGGTGTTAACTTAGGGATAAGGACACTATAATAATCATCTACAGCCTTTAAAAAAGCTTTGTCTAATGATCTTATTCTTCCATAATTGCCATCCAAAAGCCAAGCAGGTAAGCCACCAAATTCCCATTCTGCACAAATATAAGGTGTGGGTCTTAAAATAATATAAAGTTCCATTTCTGTTGCAACTTCAATGAACTCTTCTATATCTGCTATTCCTTGGAAATTATATTCGCCTTTTTTAGGCTCGTGAAGGTTCCAAGGTATATAAGTCTCAACAGTATTGCAGCCCATGGCTTTTAAGTTATAGAGACGCTCTTTCCAGGCTCCAGGCATCGTTCTAAAGTAATGCACTGCGCCTGAAATTAATTTAACTGGTTTATCATCAATATAAAACGCTTCTTTAATTTTAAAGTTAATCATAACTGACCTCCATTTTAGCCGTTATCATAAAATGATCGGAAATATACTTTCCTTGGAATTGAATATCATGCGTTGCAATATGAGAAATTTTAAATTTATTTCCTACAAAAATATAATCAATCTTTTTAAATTCACAAGCCTGCTTATCATGAGAAAAATCATTATAGGTTCCTTCTGGTCCAGAAACATAGTCTGCTATTTTATGTCCGTTATTGAGGTGTTTTTCTAAATACTGTATCACTTCACTATCAGGGTAAGCATTGAAATCGCCACATAAAACCAGGGGCAGTCCCTGCGAATAATTCTCTATAAAATCAATTATGATTTTTGCTTGATTAATGCGTGCTTCTTCACTCGCATTGTCTAAATGTGTATTTAATACGAAAAATCTCACACATGTTTGCTTATCTTCAAGCTTTAAATAAGTTAATATTCTATTACAGCCCGAGTTCCAATCTTTACTTGGTACATCAGGTGTTTTTGATAACCAAATAACCCCTTGATCTAATCTACGGTACTTATCTGCGCGATAAAAAATAGGGTTATATTCTCCTTCTTGTGCGCCATCATCTCTACCTACACCAAAGTAGTCATAATCTTCTAATTCTATAAATGTTTGCAATGGTTGATGAAGCACTTCTTGTAGTGCAATAATATCTAGATTTGCTTCCTTTAACTGCTCAAATATATGTTTTTTTCGATATTGCCATTGATTTTCACCATCATGTTCAAAATCATATCTTATATTATAAGTTCCCATATTTAATTTCATTATTTCACCACTTTCATTCATAGTCTATCAAGTTTTCAACATAAAAAAAAGCACTATTTGAAAGTGCTCTCTTTTTGACTATATTTCGCAGCCATCATCTGTACACATGGCGCCTTCTTCAGTCATATTTAATAGCGAGACATGGCTTAATGCTTGCTTAAACACTGTGACTGGCTGTGCTCCTGATACGGAGACTTTATCGTCTATTACAAAGTGTGGCACACCTTTTGCATTAATTGTGCGCGCCCATTGTTGATCCTGTCTTACTTTTAGACTATAACTATCATCTTCTAAGACACGACGAATATCATCTTCTATAAGACCTTCTTTGACGCCAAGTCTTACTAAAGTTTCATCGTCATTCAAATATTCACCATCTGTAAAAAAACCTTGCATAAATGCTTCTGCTACTTGATTACCAATACCTTTTTCTTTCGCAAGTTGAAAGACTTTATGAGCTTTGAAAGTATTACTGTATTTCATTTCATCAAAATTATAGTTAAGCCCTACTTCTGCAGCCATTTTACCTGCATATTCGTTTTTAGCTTTAGCTTCTTCATATGAGATACCATATTTTTCTGCTAACATTTCATGATAGCCAAGCCCAGGTTGGTCGATATAGTGAGGATCAAGCTCGTAACTCATCATCTCAATTTCTACATCTTCACCTAATTCTTTAATTGCTTGTTCAAGATGTCTTTTTCCTATATAACAAAACGGACAGACAAAATCAGACCAAATTTGTACCTTCATTTTCTCACCTCACAAGCATTTTAACGTTATCTACTTGTTAATTCTAGTAATATGCCTAGAGGAAAGCCAGTCTAATATTTCATTGATAATTTCATCTTTAATAGGCTCATTTAAGATTTCATGGTACAAACCATCATAGGTAATCAGTTCCTTATTTTTGGATGGAATTCTGTGGTATAAACGCTCACTTAATGCTACAGGAACAACCTTATCATCTTTGCCATGTAATATTAAAGTGTCCAAGTCGTATGAGTCAATGCGCGCTTCAATATACTTTGGCGATTCAAGCAAGAACTCATTAAAGAATTTAAAACTTGCTTTCTTTAAAACTAAAGGGTCGTTAAGATAATCTTGGACCACCTGTGGGTCTGTACAAATATCATCACTGACAATATTTTTAAATAATTTTGTTGGAATCACAGCTGCTGATGAGATGAGCAGTTTTTTAGTTACTTCATTGAGATATGGTAAAGTGCCTGAAGCAGCCCCTGAAAATATTTGACCTGCTAAGTTTTCGGGATAAGTTAATCCATACATTAAAGTAACCATACCACCCATGCTATGACCCAATGTATAAATTGGTAAATTCGGTGCTAAAAACTCTGTTACATTGACTATGAAATCCAAGTCTGTAATAAAATTTTCATAATTATCAACATGTCCTCTAGGACCGGTAGTCAAACCGTGCCCTCTCGCATCAAAACGCATCACATTATAGCCTGCTTCCCAAAGTTTTCTGGCTACATAGTCATATCGGCCCAAATGTTCAGCAAATCCATGATGAATAATGATATTTGCTTTAGGGTTTAGTGCTTGATCGAAACGATAAAATAATGAAACTCCTTCTGTATCTGTTGGTAAGTAAGAAATCATTAAATCACCTCCGGTTTAAGTATCCCATCCATGTAATTGTAAATGTTAGTACTGCTTGCACCTAAAAATAATGCTTTATTATTTTGTAAATTGAGACTATCTATTTCATGACCAAATCGCCAATGACCACCAACTTCAGCAAGAATAATGAGTGCCGCCCCTACATCCCATAAGTTTAAGGTTCTTGCAAAATATACATGTAATCTTCCTGATGCGATATGACAAATTTCAATTGCAGCAGATCCAAGATTACGATGAGCGATAATTTTGCTATTAAACGCAATTGGATCTTCGTTAAAGTATTTTGAGAAAGATAAGCCACCACTATAGATCACATCATTAATGGTTTCATCCTGATCAAGCATTTCAAGCTTTTTACCATTTAAATAAGCGCCTTCTCCATGAATCCCGACAAACATTTCATCTGCCATTACATCATAGACAATACCAAAGACTGGTTTCGCATCTTCATAATAGGCGATTGAAATTGCGAAATATTGTTTTTGATATATAAAGTTAGTTGTACCATCAATTGGATCAATAATCCAAACTTCACCTTGATTTGAATTCTCAACCATTCCCTCTTCAGTGATAAAATTTTGATTTTCATATTTATCATTGATTGCATTGGTTAGAAAAGTTTCAACTGCTTGATCGACATTAGTAACAAAATCATTTCTGGCTGATTTCGTATCTACATGGACCCCTGACTGAATCTTTTGTAATATAAAATCCTTTGCCTCATATACTAATTTTTGTGTAAATTCTAGTTTATTGTTCATACGTGCCTCCTACTTTCATTATAAAGAAAAAACTCCTTGAAACAAGGAGTTTTCTTTATCTAATTCTGAATTAATTCAGAGATGAAGCTCTCTTCTTCTTTTTCAGCATTTCTTTTTTCACGTTCTTGACGTAATTCTTCAGCTAGCGCTTCAACACGTTTTGTTGATTCTCTTTCTAGTGAAGAACCTGTTCCTGCTGGAATAAGCTTACCAATAATAACATTTTCTTTCAGACCTGCTAATGGATCTATCTTAGATCTAATCGCAGCTTCTGTTAATACTTTTGTTGTTTCTTGGAAAGATGCAGCAGATAAGAAAGAATCAGTCTCAACCGATGCTTTTGAAATACCTAAAAGCACTGGGCGATAACGCGCTGGATTTTTTCCACTGAGTAAGATTTCTTCGTTAATTTCAGCCATTGTATCAACATTGATTTGTGTTCCAGGACTGAGACCTGTATCTTCACCATCAACAACAATAACTTTTCGAAGCATTTGATTAATCATTACTTCAACGTGTTTATCTGCAATTTCGATTCCACCACTTTGGTAGACTTTCTTAACTTCTTTAAGGATGTATTGTTGTAAGGCAAGACGTCCTGCATACTTTAGAAGTTCTTTCGGATCAACAGAGCCTTCTGTTAGTTTTTCACCAGCATTGACTTCTGAACCGACTTTTAACCATGAACGAACAAGTTGATTGTGTAGTGTCTTATGAACAATGCTTTCTTTTTCGTTTGCAATTGTTACTTCAGTACCACTACCATCTTCAGCTGGTTCAATCGCAGTAATATGTCCTTTAATTTTTGCAATTACAGCTGGAATCTTAGGTGTTCTTGCTTCGAATAACTCTTCAACACGAGGTAACCCTTGTGTGATGTCTTCTCCACCAGAAACAGCAACCCCACCTGTATGGAATGTACGCATGGTTAACTGTGTACCAGGCTCACCGATAGATTGAGCAGCAACGATACCTACTGCTTCTCCTTGCTCGACAAGTTCTCCTGTTGCCATGTTACGTCCGTAACATTTTTGACAGATACCGTGTTTTGATTCACAGGTGAATACTGAACGAATTCTAACTGCTTTAATTCCTGCATTTACAATTCTCTTAGCAATAGCTTCTGTAATATATTCTCCATCTTCAATTATTACTTCTTTTGTTAATGGATCAACGACAGTTTCATTAATAAAACGACCAACTAAACGATCATAGAGTGATTCAACAATTGTATTTGATTTTCTATCTACGATTTCTTGAACTAAATAACCTTCAGAACTATAGCAGTCTTCTTCAATAATTGTAACATCTTGAGCAACGTCAACTAAACGACGTGTCAAATAACCTGATTCAGCAGTTTTAAGCGCTGTATCAGTTAGACCTTTACGCACACCGTGGGTAGAAATAAAGAATTCACTCACGTTTAATCCTTCTCTAAAGGATGAGTAAATTGGAACCTCAATGATTGAAGGTTGGTATCCTTTTTTAGACTTGGACTGAGTAGGTTTACCCATCAATCCACGCATACCGGATAACTGAATAAAGTTAGAAACGTTACCACGCGCTCCTGATGTAGCCATCATGTTAATTGGGTTTTTACGAGGTAATGTAGCCATCAGTTCTTCACCGACAACATTTTTTACTTCATCCCATAATTGCATTAACTGAGCTTCCCACTCTTGAGCTGTGAGTCGACCACGTTTGTAAAGGGTCATTAAACGTTCAGATTTAACTTTACCTTCTTCAACATAACGATCTTTATTAGGGGAAACACTGATATCACTAATTGCAACCGTAACACCAGCAATTGTTGAATAGTAGAAACCAAGATCTTTTATTTCATCAAGAATTTCTGAAGTCTTTTCTAATGTATAACGATCAAAAATCTCTTTAATAATATATTCTAATTGTTTCTTTTTAAAATCTTCGTTTAACGGCATCAAACTGATAATCTCACGAACATCTTGTCCCATCGTAACAAAGAACTTATCTGGCGTTGCCTTAAAGTTATCTGCTGTTACTTCATTAATATAAGGGAAGTCACTTGGGAACATTTCGTTAAAAATCATTTTTCCAAGTGTCGTCACAAGATACATATCGTTTTGTTTTGCGCTAAATGTAGTTTTGCCTAGGGATGATGCACGAACACAAATTCTTGTATGAAGGTGAATCATACCACTTTCATAAGCAAGTGTCGCTTCTTCAATGTTTCTAAAGGCTTTTCCTTCATTTTCTCCAAAACGACGCCATTTATTCGCTTCATTAATATCTCCTAAAGCTTCAAAACGATCTGCTTTTTCGAAGAATTCTTCCTTTGTTTCTTCCATGTTTAAATAGAAGTTTCCTAAAACCATATCTTGAGATGGTGTAACAATTGGTTTCCCATCTTTAGGTCCTAAAATATTTCGTGATCCTAGCATGAGCAATTCAGCTTCTGCTTGAGCCATTTCTGATAAGGGAACGTGAACAGCCATTTGGTCACCATCAAAGTCAGCGTTAAAAGCTGGCGTTGCGAGTGGGTGAAGTCTGATTGCACGTCCTTCAATAATTTTTGGTTTAAATGCTTGAATACCAAGACGGTGCAGTGTTGGTGCACGGTTTAGTAATACTGGATGGTTTTCAATTACTTCTTCTGCAACATCCCATATTCTAGGATCTTGTTCTTCAATTAGCTTCTCTGCAGATTTTGCATTATTGCTAATGCCTCTATTCTTAAGTTCATTTACCACAAAAGGTTTGAATAATTGAATAGCCATTTCTCTTGGAATTCCACACTCATACATCTTCAAGTCTGGTCCAACAGCAATAACAGAACGTCCTGAGAAGTCTACACGTTTACCAAGTAAGTTCGCACGGAAACGTCCTTGCTTACCTTTAAGGTTGTGTGATAGTGATTTTAGAGGTCTACCTCCTGCACCTGTAACTGCTTTATTGCGTCGACCATTGTCAATCAAAGCATCAACAGATTCTTGTAACATTCTCATCTCATTTTGAATAATTACTTGTGGTGTTCCCATATCAAGTAAACGTTTTAATCGATTATTTCTTGTAATTACACGACGGTATAAATCGTTTGCATCACTTGCTGCAAAACGACCACCATCTAGTTGTAACATTGGTCTTAACTCTGGTGGAATAACTGGTAATTGTGTAATAACCATCCACTCTGGTTTATTGTCAGATTGAATAAATGAATCAATCGTTTCTAAACGACGAATGAGTTTTCGACGCTTATCTCCACGTGCTGACTCCAATTCATCTAACACTTTCTTTTGTTCTGCTTGTAAATCTATATTTTTGAGTAATGTTTGAACCGCTTTTCCTCCGGCTTCGGCCTTAAATGAACCGTATCCATATTTACGGAAATATTCACGGTATTCACGATCATCAATAATTTGTTTATATTCTAAATCTGTATCTTTTGGATCTGTAACAACCCATTTAACAAAATAAACAACTTCTTCAAGTACCTTTGGTGTGATATCCAATAATAAACTCATTCTTGAAGGAATCCCACGGAGGTACCAAATATGTGTAACCGGAGCGGCTAGGGTAATATGCCCCATTCGCTCACGTCTTACACTTGATTTTGTTACTTCAACACCACAACGGTCACAAACAACGCCACGGTATCTTACTTTTTTATATTTTCCACAATGACATTCCCAGTCTTTTGTTGGACCGAAAATTCTCTCACAGAATAAACCATCTCGTTCAGCCTTTTGTGAACGATAGTTAATAGTTTCAGGTTTTTTTACTTCACCATGTGACCACTCTAAGATTCTCTCTGGTGATGCTAAACCTACCTGTATTGAGGCAAATTCATTAATTCCCATCTAAACAAAAGCCTCCCTTACTCTTCACCGGGAATTTCTTCCACGGCATCTTTCGCTTGCACTTCATCCGTACCTTCAACTAAGCTCGCTTGAATTTCATTATTTTCTTCATCAAGGAACTTGACATCAAGACCCAATGCTTGAAGTTCATGTTTTAGAACTCTAAATGATTCTGGCATACCTGGTTCAGGAATATCAGTTCCATTTTGAATTGCAGCATAAGTACGGGTTCTTCCTCTGACATCGTCAGATTTAATTGTTAAAATCTCTTGCAATGTATTGGCTGCTCCATAAGCATAGAGAGCCCAAACTTCCATCTCACCAAATCTTTGACCCCCATTTTGTGCCTTACCACCTAATGGTTGTTGTGTAACAAGTGAATATGGACCAGTTGCACGAGCGTGTAACTTATCATCAATCATGTGTGATAATTTAATTAAGTACATGACTCCAACAGAAATACGTTCATCATAACGTTCTCCTGTTTGACCATCATAAAGCACCATTTTACCGTCTTCTTCAAGTCCGGCTTCTTCCATGATTTTGAATAACTCTTCAGTTTCAACTCCATCGAATACACTGGTTGCAAATTTAACACCCAGACGCTTTGCAGCGAGACCTAAGTGTAGTTCCAATACCTGTCCAATGTTCATACGACTTGGTACCCCTAATGGGTTCAAGAGTACGTCAATTGGTGTACCGTCTTCCATAAATGGCATATCTTCTTGTGGTAAAATTCGAGAAATAACCCCTTTATTACCGTGACGACCAGCCATTTTGTCACCTTCTGAAATCTTACGTTTTTGTACAATATATACTTTTACAGCTTCACTTACTCCAGGAGGTAAATCATGTCCATCAGAACGACGGAAAATCTTAACATCCTGAACAATTCCATTACCACCATGTGGTACCTTAAGTGAATTATCTCTTACTTCACGAGATTTTTCGCCGAAAATAGCGAGCAATAGTTTTTCTTCAGGTGAAATTTCACTTTGACCCTTAGGTGTGACTTTACCTACTAAGATATCGCCCTCTTCAACCTCAGCTCCAACCATAACAATTCCACGCTCGTCTAAATGACGGCATGCTGCTTCACTGACGTTTGGTATGTCTCGAGTGATTTCCTCAGGACCGAGTTTTGTTTCACGAACTTCCAATGTATGTTCTTCAATATGAATTGAAGTATAAATATCTTCTTTAACAAGACGATCACTCATGATGATCGCATCTTCATAGTTATATCCATGCCATGTCATAAAGGCTACCGTAATATTTTGCCCTAACGCTAATTCACCTTTATCCATAGATGGTCCATCTGCAAGAATATCGCCTTTTTCGACTTTTTCTCCAAGGCTCACAATTGGAACTTGGTTTACACAGGTTCCTTGGTTTGAACGACGGAATTTTTGTAGTTCATACTTAATTTCTTTTTCGCCTTTAATAATAATGTAGTGTGCATCAACATAGGTTACAATACCTGCTTCTTCAGCAATAATTGCACTCCCTGAGTCTTTTGCAATACGGTGCTCTATTCCTGTCCCAACATAAGGAGAATCAGGTTTTAATAGAGGGACACCTTGACGCTGCATGTTCGCACCCATTAACGCACGCGACGCATCATCGTTTTCCAAGAATGGAATGGCAGCTGTCGCAACAGAAACAATCTGTTTTGGACTCACGTCAACAAGTTCTACATCTTCACGAGGTGAAATAATGTTCTCACCATTGTAACGCACAACAACTTGATCGTTTGCTAAAACATTATTTTTAACTTCGTTAGCCTGTGCGATAACATATTCAATTTCTTCATCTGCTGATAAGTAAACAATTTGGTCTGTGATAACCCCGTTTTCACCTACGACTCTATAAGGCGTTTCAATAAATCCATATTCATTGATTTTTCCATAAGTTGTAAGGTTCGAAATCAGACCAATGTTTGGTCCTTCCGGTGTTTCAATCGGACAAATTCTACCGTAGTGAGATGCGTGAACGTCACGCACTTCGAAACCAGCACGATCTCTTGTTAGACCTCCAGGGCCTAGAGCTGAGATACGACGTTTATTCGTCAATTCTGCTAACGGATTTGTTTGATCCATAAATTGTGATAGCTGTGATGAAGAGAAGAACTCTTTAACAAGCGCTGTTAATGGACGAATATTAGTCAACTTTTTAGGTGTTAAGTTTGCTGAATCGGATGTAATTGACATTCTTTCTTTTACAACACGCTCCATACGACTCAAACCAATTCTAAATTGATTTTGAATCAATTCGCCCACAGTTCTTACACGACGATTTCCAAGTTGATCAATATCATCTTCTTGTCCTACACCATCTAAGAAATTAAGGTAGTAAGAATAGGTTGCGTAAATATCAGATGCAACAACAACTTTTTTGTCCAAGAAAGGATCATTACCAATGACTTTTACAACTTCATCCTTATTATCCATTGGATTTACATACATTTCCTGAACTGCTGCACCAATAAGCCATACAGTTAAGTTTTGTTCAGCAATTAAGTTTTCTATAATTTTTTCGTTACCTTTAGTAATTTGATTTACATTAACATTAGGTACATAACGATCTGCAATGAGACGTCCCTTTTCGTTAACTAAGTCATTGCCTTCTTCGTCAAGAAGTCTACCAACTGTAAATAATCTTTGACCATATTTTAAGACAGACCAGATATTATCTTGATCTAGTGTCACTGGACGCGCAATTACTCCAGTATAGATAAGCAATGTCTTACCTGATAAAGCTTCTAAATCTTCTTGAGTTAATACTGTTCCCATTCTGTATTCTAAGTTATCTTCATTAATATCTTGAGCCAAAATACGTCCTTCTAAATGAAGGCTGCCATCAAGGGTAACTTCTTTAACATCTGGTGAAGAAAAAATATTTTGTAATGGTAAAATATTTAAATATCCACCTTGACGTAAGACATCTCTTAACTTGGTCACATCATCTCTTTTTTCAATGAGTGTGCCTGCTGGGAAAATTACATTACCTTCTACATCGCAGATATCTTCAGTAATGTAAGTATTACGTAAACGATTAAAAATTTCTAATTTTTTATGTAGTTTGTAACGACCTGCTTTATTTAAATCATAACGACGATGATCTAAAAATTTAGAATGCATTAAGTTTACCGCACCATCAGTCGTCGGAATTTCATCCGCACGTTGATTTTCGTACATTGTTCTTAATGAATCTTCAAAAGTATCTGTCTTATCCAATTTTAATGTATTAACAAGTTCTGGATAATTACCAAAGAATGCTGTATAGAGAAGCGCATAGTGTTCTAAAAACTCTCTATCATCTAAATCTTCATAATCTTCGTAAATAGGTAGATTCATCGCTTTTAGGAATTTTTTAAATGCATCTGTATTTAAAGCATCTTCTCCTTCTTCAAGGTCAAAGCTCATACCAAATGCTTTAAATAAGATTGTTGAAGAAATTGTTCTTTTTCGGTCAACTTTCATATTTAAAATTCTTCCATTAGCTGCACGACGGTCATCACTCATAAACTCGAGCCATGTACCACGACCAGGAATAAGTTCTGCTAGAAATGTTTCTCTTCCTGTTTTCTCATCTACTTCAGATTTAAAGTAAGCCCCTGGTGAACGTACAATTTGCGAAACGATTACACGTTCCGCTCCATTAATAATAAAGGTACCGTTTTTCGTCATTAAAGGAAGATCGCCTAAAAAGACCTCTTCTTCTTTTTCTATAACTTCTCCGGTTTGTTTATTAATTACTTCAATTCTCATTGTCGCACGTAGCGGCGCTGCATAAGTCGCTTCACGATTACGACATTCATTTTCATCATATTCTGGTTCATCAAAAGCATAATCAACAAAACGTAGGGTTACGTTCTCGTTATAACTTTTAATGGGATACACTTCATTAAAAACTTCTGGAATTCCTTCTTCTAAAAACCACTCATAAGCTTCAGTCTGCATTTCTACTAAGTTAGGTAATTCTAAATCACCACTTACTTTAGAATAGTCACGACGCTTCGCTTTATTTCCAAAACTCTTCAATTTATATGCTTGGTTATTTCCCATTTATGCCATCCTTTCTTGCCACATAAAAACACGCTTAAAGACACCATTATGCAATAATATACATTATCACAATTAATGGCAATAGTCAATTTTTAATCGCTTTATAGATGTAGAACCCCTTATCTTTTTTAAGAAGCTCACAATTACCAAATAATTCTTTAATATATGCTTGTGCACTTTTTGCACCATGTTGCTTTCTAATAACAAATAGAAGCGTACCGTGAGCATTTAATGCTTCATATGCTTCTGCGAAAAGATGATACATCTTTTCTTTACCAACCCTTATCGGCGGATTGGTAATAACCCAATCAAATTGTCCTGAAATTCCATCTTGCACAATGTTATTCCCTTTAGCGTTATTAGACTTGAAATTTATATTAGCCAAATCGACTGATCTTGAATTCACATCAAAGCCTTGAACTTCAACATTAAATAATCGGCTAATGACAACGCCAATAACACCATAACCACAGCCCAAATCTGCTACAGAACCTTGAATTTCTTCTTTAGCAGCTACTTTTAACAGGGCTTCTGTTCCATAATCTACATGTTTATTTGAAAAGACACCATCATCTACAGTGAAATTAAAATCACAGTGTAAAAACCGGAAAGTAATATCTCTCCGGTTTTTGCTCAATTCTTGATGGTCACTAAAGTAATGATTCACGCGACCTCCATAAATAAATTATTATTTAAATTCAACTTCTGCGCCAGCTTCGATTAATGCTGCTTTTAATTCTTCAGCTTCAGCCATTGCTACGTTTTCTTTAATAACTGATGGTGCACCGTCTACTAATTTCTTAGCGTCCATCATTCCGAGACCTGTAATGTCACGAAGTGCTTTAATAACTCCTACTTTTGATCCTGAAACACCAGCTAATACTACGTTTACTTCGCTTGGTCCTTCGTCTTCTTCTACTGCGCCACCTGCTGCTACTGCTACTGGTGCTGCTGCGCTAACACCGAATTCTTCTTCGATTGCTTTTACAACATCATTAATTTCTAAAATTGTCATTTCTTTTAATGACGCGATAAATTCTTCAGCTGTTAATTTTGCCATTTTATTTTCCTCCTATTTTTAGTTTTCTGTTTCTTCTTTAACGTCGTTTTCTTCGACTGTTTCTGTTGCTTCTGCAACTGTTTCTTCTGCTACTGCTGCGACAGCGACTGCTTCTGCAGTTTCTGCTCCTTCAGTTTCCATTTTCTCAGCTACTTGTGACAAGGCATAAGCCAAGTTTCTTACAGGTGCTTGGAATGTACTTAGCAACATTGAAATCATGCCATCGTGATCTGGTAAGCTTGATAATGCTTTGATTTCTTCTTCATTAACAATTTCACCGTCAACGATACCTGTTTTGATTTTAAGTTTTTTATTCTTTTTAGCAAACTCTGCTAATACACGACTTGGTGCTACAGCGTCTCCACCATAAGCAACTGCATTAGGTCCGACTAAGTCTTCTGTTAATGCTTCAAAGTCTGTTCCCTCGACTGCACGACGGAACAATGTGTTTTTATAAACTTTAAAATCAACACCTGCTTCGTGTAAGTTTGCACGAAGTTGAGTGATTTGATCAACGTTTAATCCGTGATATTCAACAACGATTGCTGATTCAGACTTAAGAACTTCCTCCTGAATCTCTGTCACAACCGCTTGTTTAGCTTCTAATACTTCATTGCGCATACGATTCACCTCCATTCGCATAGGGAATCAAATTACACCGACATAAAATAAGCCCGCAAAAAGATCGCGAGCTTAAAAGTTTTATATACTTTTACCTCGGCAACCTTATTAAGCTTTCGCCGTTGCTGTCTTTGGCATAATTGATAACGTAGTAATTTTAACACATACACAAACAATGTCAAGTATTTCAACTTTTAAACAATCACTATCATTAATATTGTATAATAATAACATGGTGATAATATGAAGACAATCCAATGGAAAGATAAAACCCTTCACTTCGTACCTACAGCACATGTATCCAAGGTCTCAGTTGAAGAAGTTAAATATGCAATTGAAACACTTAAGCCTGAGGCAGTATTAATTGAATTAGACAACGATCGCGCCGATAGTTTAAAAAACCCAAACACTTATGAAGATATTGATGTTAAGGAAATGATTAAACAAAAGCAATTCGTTAAGTTTTCCACGCAACTTTTGCTCGCTAATTTTCAAAAGAGAATTGCCGAAGAAGAAGAGACACAGGTTGGTGGCGAAATGATGCAAGCAATTCAGTCAGCTAACGATCATAGTATTCCTTTATTTTATATTGATAGAAACGTTAATATTACGATGAAAAGATTATGGAACTCAATGTCTAGCTATAAAAAAACTTCGCTTGCTTTATCAATGGTTTTTTCATCTTTTGAAGATGATGAAGTCGATGTTGAAGCACTTAAAGATGAAGATCTACTCTTTCATATGATATCTGAAATGGAGACAGAAGTTCCTGATTTAGCCCGTGTTATTCTTCACGAAAGAAATTCATATATGGCAGAAAAAATAAAACGAAATCCTTACAACAACTTAGTGATTGTCATTGGCGCCGCTCATCTAGATGGAATTATTGAAGAACTTGATAAAGAGAATGATATTAAAAAGTTGAATACTATTCCGATTAAGAAAAAGAAAAACTGGAAATCATGGATTGTTCCTTTACTTATCGCTTCACTGTTTCTAAGTCTATTAATTAAAAATCCAGAACAGGGTTTTAAAGAACTCATATATTGGTTCTTACTGAGTGGCGGACTCGCCAGTCTGGGCGCACTTTTATTAAAGGCACATCCAATCAGTATTCTCGCATCATTTGTTGGCGCGCCTCTCGGCGTACTTTCTCCAGTAATATCAGTAGGTTTTTTCTCCACCTTCGCAGAAGCTTACAAACGACCACCGAAAGTAAGTGATTTCGAGAAATTATCAGAAGATAGTAAATCAATCAAAGGTTGGTATCATAATTTATTTCTACGCTTAATATTAATCATGTTCATAACATCGCTTTTAAGTTCCATTGGTACATTTATAGCCGGTGGAAAAGTGATTAAACTGCTGTTCTAATAAAAAATCCACATAATAGTGGATTTTTTTATGCTCTATTTACTTTTCTTTGAAGAAACATCATCATTAGTCCTACAAATAACAAGATACCTGAAACGGCGAAACTAGATGAAGGATTCAAACTATAAACAAATGATGTCGCAAGTGCTCCAATAATTTTCCCCAACATTAGTAAAGCATTATATAAACCTGTTAACTGGTTTCCAGATTTTGCATCGTGCTTGTAAGCCATCACAAGGTTTTGCTGGAGTGGTATCATTACAGTATTCAAACCAAACCAGACCAAAGCTAGTTTTAAAAAGTCATTACTATTATTCAACATACCAACAAACACCGCAACAAGCCCCATTAATAAAATAACTAAGGAGAGTAAAGTCGCTGGTTCTCTTCCTTCTTTATTGGCGTGTCTTTTAATCACCATGAAATTAAGCACTAAAGCAAAAATACCGACAATCGCTTTAACATTACCATTCACACTTGGCGGAAGATCAAAAATATCCTTTATGTAATAATTGAAACTTTGATCAAATAAAGTCACCGCTATTGACGTAACTAAGATTGATAAAAAGATAAACTTAGTAACTCCAAGCCAATACTCCGAACTTGCTGCCATTACCTTAAACGGGTTGGAATCCTTGATCATTGATTTCTCGATATGTTCATCAATATCTTCCCTGCTACCTAGCACAAAGTAGAAAAGTAGCCCCATAATAACATGTAGAGCTGCTTGTACAACAAAAGTACCTTTGACAGAATAGTCGCCAATTTTACCCCCAATAAAAAAGCCTAAGGCACCTCCAACACTGATAATAATTGAAGACATTGTGATGTAACGCGATTGATCTGCCTCTGCTGCTTCATTGATAATGTAGGTCATTAATCCTACTTGAAATCCTCCAGCAAACATACCGCCAAGAAAACGGGCTAGGTATATACTAGACTCTCCCCATGAATACGCAAAGAGCAATTGTGCAAAACCATAACCAATAGAGGATATCATAAGTATGCGTGTCTTTTTGAGACCATTGGCCAAATTAGACCATATAAGTGCAAAAAAGAAATTAGTCGCTGACATCGCAGCAAATGCGATACCAAATACATGGGGTCCGACATCTAAGCTCTTTAACAAGCTCGGCGTGACTGGATGTCCTAGGTTCATGCCTATTGTTAATAATAAGTTGAAAATCAAAAAGACTTTCATTTTATTTTTTTCTATAAATCCTTCCATTCCAACCCCCTAAGAATTATTAATTATTTTTCCCAAAGTTTTTCTGGGTATGTTCCATTTCTTTGTAAATTGGCAAAAGTCTCTAAAACAAGTGGTTTATCTTCTTGGTAAGTAACCCCAAACCAACGATCCGGTGTTGATAGCACACGAACATTAAGTACACCATCGTCAATAAGCGATCCAACATCGTTTGGTAATAATGCTTCAGATTTTTGCGGATTACTCTCTACATCCTCTTTTAAGAAACGTTCGAACTTAACTCTTATTTTATCAAATATTGCTGGTGTGAATCCCCAGAAATTCATCGAAACAAGTGTTCCTTCAGGAACGATTCTGTCTGTCCCCTCGATGATAACATTTTCACCTTTTCTCACAATACCATCTGTTTCTACAATTTCTCTTAAATATCCAGCCTCATCTGAGGTACAAATTCCTCTTGTTACCGTCCCATGATCAGTCAGTGTCTTTTCAACTTCATAACCCATCATTGCTGCTTTATCATCATTGACTTCTTCAGTTAAAAAACGAGCCATTTCCACAAATGCTTTTTTGCCATAATAGTCATCAGCGTTGATGATTGCAAATGGTGTTGTAACTGTGTCACGTGCACTGAGTAATGCATGTGTTGTTCCCCAAGGTTTCTCTCTGCCCTCTACACCTGTGAACCAATCCGGCACATCATTAATATCTTGAAATGCATAGGACACTTCGATAAATGGACGTAATTTCGCTACGAGCTCTTCTTCAAAAATTGCTTCATGTTCTTTTCTAATAATTAAAACTAATTTATTAAAGCCAGCTTCAATTGCATCATGAATGGAAAAATCAATAATCGCCTCGCCATTTAATCCAAACTTATCTATTTGTTTTAAACCACCATAACGACTGCCCATGCCGGCAGCAAGTATTACTAAAGTTAAATCCATTGTATTCCTCCTCATTTTCATTGTTTATATTGTACCATATATTTATATTCAGTTTTTATAAAGTCAATATTTTACTACATTTTACCAAGATAGCACAAAGAAAAAGCCACACGAATGTGTGGCTGTTACTTGTATAATGGTGCCGCCACCGAGAATTGAACTCGGAACTGAGCATTACCATTGCCCTATTATACCATTGTAACTATAGCGGCGTCCTCTATATAATACTCAATAACATTATAAAAATCAAGGTAAAGAAAAAGGAAGTTTACCCTTCCTTCATCTTACCACATTTTATTCTTTAATGATTGATATACTTTACTAATTGGCAAGCCCATTATCGCGAAGTGATCACCATCTACGGCTTCAACAAAAAGAGCGCCGTAACCATGGATATTATAGCCACCTGCTTTATCTAATGGCTCTGAAGTTGAAACATAATTCTTAATTTCTGTTTCATCTAAATCATAGAATTTTACAGAAGATTTTGTTAAGAACGTATCTTCTTCTTCAGAAGACAACATGCTAACTGCTGTCCAAACTTCATGTGTTTTTCCTGATAATTTTTCTAGCATCAGTTTTGCATCTTCAGCATGAAGCGGCTTTTGCAAGATTTCATTCTCGTAAACTACGATCGTGTCTGCCGATATAACTATGGCATCTTGATGATCTTTAAAGACAGTTTTAGCTTTTTCTTTGGCTACTTGCTTAATTTGTTCTTCTAAACTCAATGAAGCATCAAAGTGCTCATCTGTCTCTGGTGAAACAACTTGGAAAGGTAAATCTAATAAAGCCACTAATTCTCTTCTCCGAGGAGATTGGCTTGCTAATATAATTTTTTTATTCATTTAATATCTCTTCTTCCATATCACTTTTTATTTCTAATATAAACGTGTTTAACGTTCGTATTGGGAATTCTTCTCTCGTCTATCTCAAAGTGATCTAATCCTTTGACAAGCGGTGTTAATTGATAGAATCCATAATTTCGAGGATCAAAATCCGGATGTTTCTTAATAATTAAATTTCCTAAGTCCCCCATAAAAACATAGCCATTATCATCAGCTAAGTCTTGAATACTATCTGATATTAATTGTACCAAATTTTTCTCATCTTGCCGACTTAAACTTATTTTTCCTGAATTTTTCTGCTCATCTAAAGTTGCAATAATATCCATATAAATAAATTTGTCACATGAGACAATAAAAGGATTGGGTGTTTTACGTTCACCCATGCCAATGACATACATCCCAGACTCTCTCAACCTTACCACAAGACGAGTGAAATCACTATCACTTGATACAATACAAAAACTATCAACATTTCCTTCATAAAGTATGTCCATCGCATCGATTATCATTGCGGAATCCGATGAATTCTTTCCTGTCGTATAAGCATATTGTTGAATTGGTGTAATGGCGTATTCTAGAAGTGACTTTTTCCATCCTGATGAACTTTGTTTAGTCCAATCGCCATAAATTCTTTTAATTGTCGGAACACCATAACGAGCAACCTCTCTTAACGCTTTCCCAATATGTGCATAAGGAACATTTTCAGCGTCAATCAATACTGCTATCTTTCTTTCTTCTTCAATCATGTTTCCCCTCCTTATATATAATAAATTTCACGCCATCATTTTCATTTACGACATCTATGTTATATTGGTAATTATCCACAACTCTTTTAACAATCGATAAGCCCAGCCCGAATTGTCCCTTTTCTCCAACTTCATAAGCTTGGAAGAGATGTTCTATTCGTGCGACGTCTATTGGCTCTCCATCATTATATACCGAAATATAGTGATTACTTATTTTTATCTTTACAACAGTTTGCGCATATCTTAATGCATTATCAAGTAAATTTTCTACCACAACACGCCAAGGTTCTTCCGTTCCTAAAATAATTCCCTCATCACCAATAAGTTCGATATTTATTTCTGGTCTTATTTGCTTACTTGAAACAATAACATGCTCTACAACATCGCGAATACTGATTTCTTCCATCTCATCTATTTCTTCATGTTCAATGTAATCCATTCGATTAAGCATTAAGAGGTTGAACACCTTCTTTTCTAGCCTATCAGCATGTTCAATAATAACATCGACAGACTTTTCTAATGTTTCATAAGGATAGACACCATCTTTTATGCTTTCACCATACGATTTAATGGTTGCGATCGGTGTTTTTAAATCATGGGAAATGTTCTGTATCATTTCTTCTTTTAGCTTCTCTTGACGCTTTAACTCTTGATTCATTTCTACTAATACATGAGCGAGTTCGCCAATTTCATCTCCACGATCAATTTTTAATTCAGCATCTTCATTTTTACGGATTTTATTAATATATTCTCGAATTTGATTAAGCGGATGAATAATAGACGTTACCCAAATGAGTAAAAGTAAGAATATAACTCCCATAACTATAATAATCATATTTATGACACTACTTACAAGTGTTGATTTAAACTCGTCATGGTAATTTCCTCTTATCAACGTTGCGATCGTCGCATCGCGATTGGGAATATTGGTAATAGTATATAAACCTTTATCTTTAAAGCGATAATCAACACTTTCTGAGCTACTTGTATTTTCCATATGGTACTTAATTTGTTTCAACAGTTCTCGATCGATCATATTCATACCATTTGAGGTATATTTTCCCTCTTTAGTGCCAATAATATGAATAATATTAGGATCATTTGCTCCATATAAGTCAGCATCATTTAAATTCCTAATATAATTATAAATAACATTCTGTTGTGACCGATGAATCAAACCATACATTTGCTTATCAACAAACCCATCAACTTTTAATGTTAAAGAACCAAAGAAAAAAATTAAAAAGAAAACTAAGGTAAAAACGACAATTGTAACTAATTGTTGCGTTAATGATAGTTTTCTAATTGCATCTTTTATTTTTTTCATCCTAAACGATACCCAAACCCATAGATTGTTTGAATATTAAGACCAGGCATTTTTTTACGTAATCTTCTTAACGTATCATCAACGACGCGGTCAGAACCAAAATAATTCGTTTCCCAAACATGGACAAGGATTTGTTCACGTGTAAAGGCAACACCTCGGTTTTTTACAAACAACATCAATAAATCAAATTCTTTGGTAGTTAACTCTAATTCAATACCGTCTTTAGTCGCAGTTCTCTGTTTTTCGTCGATAAGGTAACCATCTACTTCAGTATGCACCTCATGACTGTATGTTCGTCTTATAATATTATTAATTCTTAATACCAATTCTTTGGGTGAAAATGGTTTGGTGATGTAATCATCACTTCCTTTTTCCAGCCCAATAATACGATCAAATTCTTTATCACGAGCAGACATGAAAACAACAGGAGTTGAAGGAGAATACGATTTTATACGCTCAATTAAATCAAAACCACTTTTATTATCTAGCATGATATCTAATATCCATAAATGAACATCATCATCTTGTACATGAGCATTGGCTTGATCATAAGTAAAATAGGAACGTACTTCATAGCCTGCGTTTTCTAAATAGCTTTTGACTAACTCATTCAAATCTTTTTCATCTTCTACAATATTTACTACATATTTCATGTTCTCACCTGCCTTATATTCCATTGATAACATCAATCATTTCTTTACAATATAACTCACAATCTTTTTGACTTGGTGCCTCCACCATGACCCTTATAACTTCTTCTGTACCAGATGCGCGCACAAGTATACGCCCTGTTCCTTTAAGTTTTTCATTTATTTCTGCATATTTTCTAACTATTTTTTCATGGTTCATCAAACCATATTTATCATCTACAAATACTTTTTCTAATACTTGGGGATAAATCGTACACTCATGACTTAAGTCTTTTAGGTTTTTTTGCTTCCTTTTCATGATTTCTACAGTTTTTAAAGCTGTGAGCAAGCCATCGCCAGTACTAACAAGATCAGAGAATATGATATGGCCTGATTGTTCTCCTCCTAATGATAAATCATGATGCTCTATGCATTCCATGACATATTTATCACCAACATCTGTTTGGTATACTGTGATCCCTAAGTTTTGGCAAGATCTTATAAATCCTAAGTTAGCCATAATCGTTACTGCTACTGCATCATTTTTAAGTGTTTCACGTTCTAACATATCTTTAGCAAGGATATAAATTAGACGATCACCATCAATAACATTGCCCATGTGATCAACAGCAAGACAGCGATCTCCATCGCCATCAAAAGCAAAGCCACAGTCTGCCTTAACTTCCTTCACTTTATCAACTATAAACTCCATATGAGTTGAACCACATTTATGATTAATATTCAAACCATTAGGTTGATTCGCTATTTGAATAACCGTTGCATTAAAATTTTCAAAAACTTCTTTAGCGATTTCAGAAGTCGCACCATGAGCACTGTCTAAAACAATTTTAAGACCTGTTAAATCTACATCAATATCTCGATATAAATGTTCAATATAAAAGCGTGATAAAGAAGAGACTTTTTTAATCGTGCCGATTTGTTTATCGCGATGAATGGTTTGCCTTTTATTTTCAAGATAGGCTTCTATCCTTTGTTCATCTTCTTCTTTTAGCTTCTTGCCATTACCTAAAAATACTTTTAGGCCATTATCATAATAAGGATTATGACTTGCGGATACCATAACACCTGCAGCGTATTTTCCTTGCTCCAAAAGATAAGAAAGACCCGGTGTTGGAATCAGTCCAAGCATTTGGGCATTCCCTCCGTTCGAGGCAATACCCAAAGCAACTTGCTGAGCTAAAAGTGGTGAAGATATTCGCGAATCTTCACCAATTAAAATTGGTATATCGCCAAACTCTAATGCTAAGAACTCACCTAACTTAAGCGCGTGTTCTAATCTTAAATCGTCATTGAAGCGACCCCGCAACCCATCTGTTCCAAATTTAATCATTGCTCAATCCCCTCATTTATCTTATTCAATTACGTCAAATATGATTGATTCTTTTGTTGACTTGATATCTAAAAGTGGAGAATTTGATTCGATATATAATTTACCTTCTTGTTTTTCTCCAACCTCTACATTTCTCATATCAATATAAACCCAGACACTATCAATACTAAAATTCTCTAAGTTTTCTTTTGTGCCAAAAACTTCTAGAGTCGTATATACATCCTCTTTGTTATTTGGGCTCATCTTATAACCATTCACGTTATAGCGCCAGTTAATTGGTACCTTTTCAAATACTTTTTTCTCACCTTGGCCAAGCTTAATGTCCATATTTACTTTGGACACAGTTCCATGACGTACACCTGATGGTAGACTAATATTATAGACAGCTTTCGTATCTTCATCTAAAGAAGCTGCTGGAATAGGAACTAAAATTTCTTCAATATTATCTAACACTGATTGCGGTGCATAGATAGTAATCGCCTCATGATCCATAGAGACTGACTTAATAGCTTTTCCACCTGGTATTTCTCCTTCGAAAACAGGTTTTATTTCTACTGTTTTATTCGGAGATGATACATTAACTGTCGCAGATACCTTTTTCGGAATAATATCTACGTTCTTCAATGGCGAACCATTTTGATCATAAGCAATTAAATTCGCATCAGTGGTAAATGTTTCTGTTTGTCCACTCACATCAATAAGCGCCTTAACAAAAGCAACCTCTTGTAAAGTGTCTTTTGATGCTTTGATCGATACATCACGTGTTTCAAGTTCTGGTTCACCTAACACATAACGAGAATCCAATTGATCAAGATTAATAAAATCATAACTCAATGAGATCGTTTTTGTTTCTTTTTTCTTAATATTTACTTCAGCAGTTGCTGGTTCTATATAAGTCTTGATTCTTGAAGAAAACCCTTTAGCTTTATATGGCACACGGTGAACACCTTCCGATAGTCCTCCAAGATCCAGCTCTACAATATAGTCGCTTTGTGCATCAATCATTGAAACATCAGCGTAATCACCAATGAGACCAATATCTACAGTCTCTTTATAACCACTGACTTCATACATTTCCTTATTATAAATAAGAACAACTGGTACTTCTTTTAATTCCTTCGAACTTTTTAAGGAAGCAGCAGTGGTGCTCGCATCACTATTAAAAGCAAAGAATATAAGTACTGATAATCCAAAGGCAACAAATTTACCATGTCTTGGATTGAATAAAATACGGTCGAACCAATCACTAAACCACTTCAGTAGTCTTAAAAAAGCACTCCCGATTGCTTCGTATCTTTTACCAATACGATCTGATTGCTTTGCGATTCTTTGTGCTAATTCCAATTTTTCATCCGAATCAAACTTTGGTTTTTTATCTTTTAATTTATCATTACTCATGATCTTCACCTCCATTTTCGTCTTTTTCTTCTTCATCTTCTTCAGCAAAGAATGATTTCAGACCTTTAAAACGAGGTTCTGATGAATCTTTTTTATTATTGTCTTTTTTCGTAACGTCTTGTTCTTCATTGACTTTCTCAACTTTTATTGGATCAATGTTAAAACGATCAAATGTAAATAATTTTTTCTTGCCAGTCTCATAACTTCTGCTTACTTCTTGTTCAGAGTTTTGAATTAGTAAGTTGAGGTAGTCTCTTAAACTTGTTTCATCCATTTCTTTCAAAGTACCAGCTTCTGCAATTGAAACAGTCCCTGTTTCTTCAGATACAACAATTGTGATTGAATCTGTTACTTCACTAATTCCCAAAGCAGCGCGGTGGCGTGCTCCATACTTAGCAGGCAAGTCTAAACTGGTTGGTGGAAAGTAAGCAGACGCACAAGCGATACGATCACCTTGAATTATGACTGCTCCATCATGTAGTGGTGTTGATGTAACAAAAATAGATGTTAATAAATTAGCTGTTACTGTAGAATTGATTGGCTCACCTGTTTTAATATAATCCATCAACGAGTGCCCTTGTTCCAAAGAGATAAGTGCCCCCGTCTTCTTTTCCGATAATTCCATAGCTGCAGTTACAAGTTCATCAATTAAACGATCTTTTTCATTACCTGTTAAAGAGTGAATCGCGGAAAAGACCGATGTTTTTCCAATTCTCTCTAGCACAGCACGTATTTCTGGTTGGAATATAATTACAACCACTAGAACTCCTGATTGAACAATAAAATTCAATAGAGACCGTAGTGTTGGCAATCCAACAGCAGTAGCAAATACTTGCATAGCTAAAACAAGAACAATTCCTTTAAAAATCTGAACAGTTCTTGAATTATTCCTTACTATTTTTAATAAATAATAAATTAATACCCATATGATTAAAAAGTCTATTAATACTTTAACTCCTTTTAACAAGGATTGAAGTGTCTGTAAAT
>DATBUC010000111.1:0-12820 GCA_036516515.1 Erysipelothrix sp.
TTTTCGCGCACGGACAGCTTCATAGGCTATAAAATTACTTGCCCATACTTCTTGTTGGTACGGTATTTTCATGTCTAAAAATAATTTTTCAATCGATATATAGATTTCATCACCGGCAAATGATGAATAAGCTTGGTAGGGTGAATTACCATACCCAAGCGGATTAAGCGGGAGGATTTGCCATAATCCTACCCCACTTTGATCTAACAAATCCACCCATTCATAAGCACACTCACCAAAATCACCGATACCCAGTGTTCCTGGCAAACTGGAAACGGGTAAGAGTATTCCTGCTTCTCTTTTCATTTTTTACTCCATATTTCAGCGTAATAATCAGCAATTGTACGGTCACTTGAGAAAAACCCTGCTTTCGCAATATTCACAATCATCTTTTCAGCCCAAGCATAGCGATCTTCATAATCATCAAATGCTTGATTTTTAACTTTTACATAATCCTCAAAATCAATCAACGTCATAAACCAGTCTTTTGTAATGAGTTCGTGGTGTAAACGATCCAGATTTTCTTTTTGTCCATATTGTAGCATTTCTGCACCATTAATAAAATCAACGGCACGCTTGATGGCGGGTACATTATCATAGTAATTTCTGGAAATATACGACTTATTTTCATAATGATTAATAATCGTGTCGCTATCTTCCCCAAAGATATATATATTATCTTCCCCTACTAATTGGGCGATTTCAACATTGGCTCCATCCATGGTGCCTAAGGTTAAAGCCCCATTTAACATTAATTTCATATTACCTGTGCCGCTGGCTTCTTTGCTGGCCAGTGAGATTTGCTCAGAAACATCACAGGCTGGAATTAGATACTCTGCCTTACTTACATTATAGTTTTCAACAAAGATGATCTGCATATGTTTTGAAGCCAGGGGATCTTTAGCAATGATCTCTTCTAATGTTAGTAGCGCATGGATAATATCTTTCGCAATCGTATAGGCTGGTGCTGCTTTTGAACCGAAAAAGAAGACTAACGGACGTTTTGGTATGATGCCTTCATGAATATTAAGATAAGTATCTATAATATAAAGTAAATTCATTTGTTGGCGTTTGTACTCATGCAGTCGTTTAATTTGTATATCATAAATGGCATCATCTAAAACATCGATGCCTTCCGTTTCTTTGATATAGGCTTTTAATTGCTCTTTCTTGAGATCTTTAATTTTTAAGATGGCTGTTTGTACTTCACGGTCTGTTTTAAATTGGGCAAAATTTTCTAAAGCCATTGCATCTTTTTTAAACTCTGGACCAATTTTTTCTTCTAAATAGGCACTTAATTCTGGATTAGAGAATAATAACCAACGTCTAAAGGTAATTCCATTTGTTTTATTATTGAATCGACCTGGATAAAGATCACTAAAGGCTTTAAGTTCTGAATTTTTTAAAATTTCTGTATGTAATGCAGCAACGCCATTGACAGAATAGCTAAAGTGTATAGACAATGCAGCCATATGCACTCGGTTATGCGCATCAATTAAAGCAACTTGTGGATCTGTGCTTCTCTTTTTAACCAGCTCATTTAATTGATTTAAAATCGGTACAAGCTCAGGGTCAATGGCTTCAAAGTACGCAAGCGGCCATGTTTCAAGGGCTTCAGCTAAGATTGTATGATTTGTATATGCAAATGTTTTCGAAATGACCGCTACCGCTTCGTCAAAGCTCATATTTGCCTGTAACATTTTCTTAATTAAAAGCAAGATTGCAAGGGATGGATGCGTATCATTAATTTGAATCGTAACATATTCGTTAAGATTTTGTAGTTGATCTTGATGTTCATGCATAATCCAAGCAAGGCCACTTTCAACCATAAAATACTGTTGCGCAAAACGCAAGCGCAGACCTTCTTCAGTAGAATCATCAGGATACAAAAATAAAGTTAAGTTTTTATCCCAGGCACTTTGATCAAAAGTGATGCCCTCTGTAATGACTTGATCATCAACAGACTCTAAATCGAAAAGTCGCAATGTTGTTTTTTCTTGATTGTAACCGACAATATCTATTTCGTACATACGCGATTGTAAACTGAGATCTTGTAATTTGACCTCCGTTACAAAGTCAGTTTTTCGCATCCATGATGGTTTATCAAGCCAAACATCTTTTGTTTCAGTTTGTAAATTATTCTCAAAGACTTGTTTAAACAAACCATAATGATAATTTAAACCCAAGCCTTCACCATTAATGCCCAATGTCGCAATTGAATCTAGAAAACAAGCAGCCAAACGCCCAAGTCCCCCATTGCCAAGTGAAGGTTCTGGTTCATAGCTTTCCAATTCCGTAAGACTTTTACCATTTGCTTTAAGGACTTCATTGAGTTCATCATAAATGCCTAAATTCATTAAATTATTTGAAAGCAATTTTCCAATCAGAAATTCAGCTGACATATAATAAACTTTTTTATCTCCTGAGACATGCTTAACCTGAGCAATTTCATCTTGCGTCATCGCTAAGACAGCATCATAGAGCGCTGCTGTACTGGCAGATTCAATGTCTTGATTTAAATATGTTAATAATTTTTCTTTCATACACCCTCCGAAAACGTTTTACGTTCAATTTAAAAATATAAGATATACAAGCTAATTGTTCAATGCTACAATCACACTACTATAGCCCTCGATGCTAAGTACGCCATTTTTTATTTTGCTCTTACCACTAATGCGATCTGCAATGGTGCCTTGAACCGGCACAGTTTGAGGTTCTTGAGCAAAATTATGTATGATCACATGATCATCAAAAACTAAAGCATAAATCGCATCATTGTCAAAATCTAAAACTTCTGTTTGCATGTGGGCAAGTTGTGGGTATTGATTGCGAATACTGATAATATTACGATAATGATTTAAAAGTGAATCCTTGTCTTTTAACTGTGCTTTCACATCGGCTAAATCATAGGATTGATAATCAGCGTCTTGAGGACGTGCTGTCATGGCTTGTTGATCATAATTTCCCCAAAGCATTGGCAATCTTTTATTTTCATCAATGCCACTCCCCAGCATACCGATTTCCTCGCCATAATATATATAAACATCCCCTGGTAAAAACATAAGTACTGTGCTGGCAAACTTTTGCTTAGCTTGATCATTGCCAAAATAAGCCGCACTTCTTCCCTGATCATGATTCGATAAAAAGAATGAATCACGTGCCTTGGGATTGATTGCTTGTAAATTCGCTTGATTTTTAGCGACAAGCCGAGCTAATTGATGCCCTTGATTGCGATTAATTTTCTTAATAATTTCCGAGTCTTGTTGGCTGAACTCAAAATTAAAAAATGAATCCATGCCACTTTCATACAAAGATAATCGTGTGCTTAAGGGAACCCACGCTTCACCAACAAGGTGTAAATCCTCTTTTTGTGCTTTCGCCATCTTTGTAAACCAACTGAGAAAGGCGGTATTCTCTTTGGTCTGATTTGCAAAATAATGACTGGTAGCATCAAGACGAAAGCCATCAACACCCTTCTCAATCCAAAACGCAGTGATCGCTTCAATTTCTTGTTTTACCTGATCATTGGCAAGATTTAAATCAGGCATACCACTCCAAAAAACAGCCTCATAATAAATCCCTTCGGTTAGTTTTTCATACCCTACCTGCGCCTTGTCGGTAAAATTATAATAATCACAGTAGTGTGTCGTGTCACACTTACCTTGGATCATTGCTTGACTGGCTTTTTGAAACCAGGGATGTTGATTTGAGCTATGGTTAAGGACTAAATCAATGATAATATTCATATCTTTTTCATGCGCTTTGCTTATGAGTGATTCAAAATCGGACATTGTACCAAACTGAGGGTCAATCGCAAAATAATCGGTCACATCATATTTATGATAGGTTGGTGAGGGATGAATGGGTGTAAGCCAAAGACTATGCACGCCTAATTCATCCTTTAGATAATCCAGTTTCTCTTCAATACCTTTTAAATCACCAATGCCATCTCCATTACTATCAGCAAAACTGCCGACAAATATTTGATAAAAAAGATGCGGGTCATGCACTTCTTGTTTAGCTGTACAAGCAGTTAAAATTAGTAATAACACACAAAGAATCAGTGATTTTTTCATTAGCCTTTAACAGACCCGCCTGTGACCCCAGTAACATAGTATTTTTGCATATAGATAAATAAAATTGTGATAGGCACTGCAATAATCACGGCACCGGCTGCAAAACGGGTAAAGTATTGATAAATATGTTCACGAGTCAGCATTTGATACAAGCCTAAGGCGACCGTATAATTTTGATAATTATCCTTCATGATGACACTTACAAAAATAAAATCTACCCATGGACCAATAAATGAAGTCAAAATCGTATAAATTACAATCGGTTTGGATAAGGGTAACGTAATGCGCCAAAATATTTGACTTTTCGAAGCCCCATCTAACATTGCCGACTCATCAATGGAACGTGGTATCGTATCAAAGAATCCCTTGGATATATAATACCCCATCGCCGCACCACCAGAATAAACAAGGATTAAAGCCCAAAGTGATTGTTGGAGATTCATTGCCTTAAGTAAATGATAAATTGCGATCATTGACATAAAGCCAGGGAACATGCCTAAGACTAAAATAATATTCATCATTGGTTTACGCAATCTAAAACGAAGGCGACTGAATGCATAACTTGTAGCTAAAACTAAGACAGTTGAAATCACACATGATATTGTTGCCACAAATAAAGTGTTTAAAAACCAACGCGGAAAATCAAACAAGGTACGATCTGTAAATAAGAGTTTATAATTATCTAAAGTGAACCCTTTGGGAATGACATAATTTGTAAAGGCACCAGGCTCTTTTCTAAATGAGGTCATAATTAACCATGCAATTGGAATGAGCCAAATAATAGAAAGGATTGTGAGAAACAAATGTCCCAATCCACTTTTAATACGTCTTTTATTTTTCACTGGAATGTGCTCTCCTTTCCATCTTTCATGGTCTTATTAAATACAATTAATGATAAACTTGCACTAATGATAAAAATTAAGATTCCTAATGAGGAGGCCATCGCATAATTTTTTTCATTGAGACTTAGTTTATATAACCAGGTAACCAGTAGATCTGTTTCCCCAGCCTGATAATATTTGAGGTTTAACGGTCCGCCTCCGGTCAATAAGTAAATAACATTAAAGTTATTAATATTACCTATAAATTGCGTAATTAAATAGGGTGCGGTGACACTGAGCATATAAGGCAGTGTAATCTTTACAAATTGTGTCCAAGGACTGGCGCCATCAATGCGTGCTGCCTCATACATGTCTTCAGGTATATTCATTAAGATACCTGAAGTAATCAACATTGTGTATGGGACACCAACCCATAAGTTAACAATGATCACCACGATTTTCGCATTTTTACCATTTGATAAAAACTTAACTGCTTGATCGACAATCCCATACTTTTGTAAAAGTACGTTTACAGGACCCAAATCATGCAGCAATTGAGCCATTAAAAGTAAACTTACAAATTGTGGTACCGCAATCGTAATCACAAATATAGTGCGCCACATTTTCTTTAGTTTAATCCCCTTCATGTTGATTAGCATCGCCAACAGCATTCCCAAAATATAGTTTGCGAAAGTTGCGAATGCTGCCCAAATAAAGGTCCATCTTAAAAGAGAGAAAAATGTTTTCGAAATTAATGGGTTGCCATAAAGCATATTCTTAAAATTCCTTAAACCAACCCAGGTAAAGAGATTCCCAGGGGGTTGATGATTTTTATCGAAGTTTGTAAAAGCGATTAAAATCATAAAAATCAAGGGTAAAATCGTAAAAAGAAAAGCAAATACCGTTGGTAAAAACAAAATAGTAATGTGAAATTTATCATCCATCAATGATTTGATTTCTTCTCTTAAATTCGGTAACTTTTTATGCTCTTTTACCAAGGCTTCATTATGCATCGCTAATTTTATATTTTTAAAATATAAAACAATAAAGCCTACAATGATAATGATCGCCAATACACCAAAGAGTAGAAACAGCATGGAATTGTCTCCTTGAGTATAAATATAAATTTCTTTGGCTTCATCAAACACGCGGCCTTGTTCTTGAGTTCCTAAAGTGACTAGGCCTTTGATTCGTGAGATACCTGAAGTAAACAAATAGTAGAAAAAGGCAATTTGTAGTCCCAATAAGCTGAGACCTTTCGCTATCTGACCTCTTAAAAACGCCCCTGCTCCCAAAATAAAATATGAAAGTCGCGTAATCCAATCGCCTTTAACAAAGCCATTTTTAAATTGTTGTAAATGTTCGGACATGAGTACTCCTTCCCTTTAATTTAAAAAGGGGCTTTTGCCCCTTTACATGTTTTATTCTCCGCCTTCTTGGATTTGTGCTACCATTTGGTCTAAAAGACCTTTGATATCACTTGTCTCACCATTAACCAGTGCGACGCCAAATGCTTCGGCAGGTCCCCAGTATGAACCAAGAACACTTTTTTGACTCTGTGCGAATTCTGATTGCTGTGCAAGGGCTGCGAGAGCAATGTTTTCTTTAACTTTTTCATTTTCAGCCGCTTTAATATTTGAAGGGCCTAATTCACGTGCCTCAAATCGAGCGATTTGACTTTCTTCAGTTGTTAAGAATTCTGCAAGCATCATTGCTTCTTCAGGGAATTTAGTTGATGTTTTCACACCTAAGAGCTTGTATCCTCCAAAGCTAGACATTTGTACTGACTCATCACCAACTGTAAACTCTGGCAATTTTGTTGCGGCATAGTTTTCGCCTAATTTTTCTTGCATGGCACCAGCGTTCCATGTTCCAGAAACACCCGCAATGATTGATTCACCCATGCCTGCTTGTAGGACTGTGTCATCGCCTGAAACAAAGCCTTTTGATGAAACAAACTTAGCAATGGCTTCCCCTACTTTGACACCTGTTTCATTATTGAAGTCGATTAATTGATTTCCATTTTCATCGATTTCAATTTTATTACCAGCACCAAGGAAAAATGAAGCAATGTACCAACCATTAGGAACATCCATAAAGATTTGTTTGCCATTTTCTTCAGCCACAGCTACCATCTTGTCGAGTGACTTCACATCTTCCTCTGATAAGACTGATTTATCATAGTATAGGAAATATCCATTATCTGCTGTCATTGGGTAAGCATAGAGCTTGCCATCTAATGTCGCAGAATCAACTGAACCTTCAACATTTTCAGCAATAATTTTGTCTTTATTTTTTGTAATTTCATATAAGGCGCCCGCTTCAACCAAATCCATCAATTGGTCATTCGCAAAAGCAAATACGTCTGCCGCTGTGTCTAGATCTTGTAAAACTTGATCTCTGGCATCTGGCTCACCGACAACACCTAATTCAATTTTAAAATCAATATCTTCATGCGCTTTCTTAAATGCTTCAATACGTTCTTGTAAAAACGCTTGTTCTTCCTGAGCACCCCATACTTTAAGTGTCACTGTTTCGCCTTTATCATTACCAGCTTCAGGTTTATCCGTTTTACCTGAGCAAGCAACAAGAGAAAGTGAAACAAGTAATACAACAAATACTTTTATGAACTTCTTCATAATACTCCTCCTCTTAGGAAATCGTTTTCCTAGTTTTATTATAGCATGCTTTTATTTCTTGTAAAGGGTTACATCTATAATAATGATATTTTTTTATTTAATTTATCGACTAATACGCGATTTTTACTATAATCTAAAATCAAGCGATATGGGTCCAGTTCAATGACTTCTTTAATTTCATGATGATACTTTTTAAAATCTAAAATACGATTAATCTTTTGATGCATGACTTTGTATTTATCTAATAAGGCCCAAGGGATATGATTAATCGCATCACTGGAACGATAAGAATTTGCCACCCCTTTTTTATCTCGATAAAAACTCTGCCCTATTTGTAATAAGGGTACACCCGATGCTAAGATCATGACTTGTGTTAGAAACAGCGCTTCTTGTGCTGTTAAGTTTTGTTTGCTTAATCGATCTGCTAACGTTAAATTATCATGACACTCAATATAATTAATGCTCTGTATTGGATCTTTGAATAATTTTTTTGTTCCTAAAAGATTATCAATTAACGATGACAATGACTCATTTTCACCTAAGATTCCTCGTGTTTTTCCATCAAGACTACCGGCAATGCGATCACGTATATCATCATTAAAGAAACTATAGCGTGGTAAGTGATCGGCATGGCCCATATGGGCCCGTTCTGCTTCACTAAGACCGCACTCCATTTGCCAGCCTTCACCATATAAAAAAGCATCGGGACACGCTGCCGCAATTTTCTCCATCGTCTTTCGATCCATCAGACCCATCAGATCAAAACGAAAACCATCAAACTGATAAAACTCAGTAAAGAATTTACAGGACGCGACAATTAACTTTCGTGCCATGGGCATTTCTGTAGCAAACTCATTGCCACAAAAAGAACCATTACAAAGTGTGCCATCTTGATTGTATCTAAAAAAGTAATACGGTACCGTCTTATGAAAGCTGGAATGCTTCACATCATAAACATGATTAAAAACGACATCTAAAGTAACGTGTAAGTTATTTTGATGATATGTGTCAATCACAGTACGCAAATCACGCATCACTTGGAATGGGTCATTTGGATTTGAACTGTAAGATCCTTCCAAAGCAAAATATTGCATAGGATCATAACCCCAATTATAGCTTGCTAAGGGATTCCGTTCGTCAACTGTCGCAAAATCATGAAGTGGCATGACTTGCACAGTGTTAATATTCATTGATTGAACATGCGCAAAGCCATACGCTCCCACAGACTCTATTAAACCTAATAGTTTTCCTTTATGCTTAAAACCAACATTGGGATCCATCGTAAAATCACGTACATGAAGTTCTAAGATGCGTGGTTTTTTTAGAGCTGGTAAAGGTGTTATCTCATCTTTAAATCGGCTTAAGTCACAGACAACAGAGGCACTTTGATTCAAACCTGAAGCCAATGCATAGGGATCGATCGTTGTATTGATGTGGCCATTCACCTCAACTTCATATGTATAATAACTGCCATGAAGGTTTTCTTTGAAAGTATATTCAAAAATACCTTTGTCTTTTCGTTCCATTGTAAATCGACACCCATCAACAAGCAAACTAACCGCATGAGCACTGGGCGCCCATAATCTAAATACAGTCTGATCACCCTTAACTAATGCGCCCAAAGGCTCATCCCTTGCATCATAGCGTTCTAAAAACCAATCCGTTTTTGTAATAAAGCGATACTCTAAAAGATAGTGACGACCCACAGCATCTTCAATCATATAACGCTGAGCAAGGTCAAGGGGTTCTGTATAAAAAGAATCTGCTTGCTTAAGATCAATGCGTTGATTTCTAAAATAGATATAATCAACATTTTCCTTGTTTTCTACTGTAATTTTATTGACATCATCATAATAAAATCTCATTATAGGCCTCCACTTCCATATAAATCGCGAGTGATTTTTCATTAACTGGAAAAATACCATTCCCTTTTTCGTCAATCACAATTTGCTCGTCTTCAAGATCTAAAACATTGAGATAAGTTTTCTGAGCTTGCATCAAACCTACATGCATTTTTTTCAAGCGTTTATTACCATTAGACATCAGTAAAGCAAATCCTTTTTCACCAATCACTGACCAACCGATACATTCAGGATCATCAAAATAATCTAAAATTGTACTTAAGTCTCGGTTTTTACGTAATTTCATCATCACTTCTAATCCAGCTACAGGCTTTATATGATGCTGTTTTGAACCATATAAATCACCATAGAAAACGGTAGGAATGCCTTGATTTCTTAATAAAATCAAAGCATAGGCATGCGGTTTAAACCAAGAAGCGACCCATGACTCTAAGGCTTGCCCGATTTGTGTATCATGATTATCAACAAAAGTCACCGCATGATTGGGTTGGTTTAATACAAGCGTATTATTAAAAATGGTTCTTAAATCATAGCGATAAGGATTTTTACTTGCCTCATACAGATTATAATGTAAAGGCACATCAAAGAGGGAAAAAGAAAAGTTTTCTTCCATTAAGTAATTATGCAATGCGCGTAAATCATGACTCCAATACTCACCTACAACAAAAAAGTCATCTGCTACTTCTAATGCTTTTAGCCAGCGGGTAAAAAAACCAAAGCTCATATGTTTGATTGCATCAAGACGGAAGCCATCTGATTGCGTCTTCGCTAAGTACCATCTTCCCCAGCGTGTTAATTCTTGAAATACTTCAGGATCTAAGACATCCACATCTGCGCCCATAAGATAATCATAGTTGGCTAACTCTAAATCGACATTATCATCCCATTTTTTACCTTTAAACAAATAAACTTCATGATTACTCTTTTCTCGATCATCAAAGTCAATACCTTTAAAGTGTCTATGGTTCCATTTGAAACTTGAATAGTGATTATTACGCCCAGGAAAATTAAATTTGGTCCAAGCTTCGATTGTCTTTTCCGCCAGTTCTTCATGACGATTATAGGGATTCATGACAGCAACAGCCACTTGTTCTTTTTCATCAGCGCCCATCCGATGATTTAAAACAATATCACTGACTACTTTAATGTCATGACTTTTTAATGAAGCGAGTGCTTCTAAATACGCATCCACATCGCCATACTTAGTTGCGACACTGCCTTTTTGAGCAAATTCGCCTAAATCATAAAGATCATAGACACCATAGCCAGAATCTTTATCCCCTTTATGACCTTTGTAAGCAGGTGGTAACCAAACATAATCAACACCCAGATCTTTGAGATACTTTGCTTGATCACTTAACTTTTGCCATAAGTGGTCATCTTTATCTAAATACCATTCGAAATATTGCATCATGGTTTTCATTCTATCACCTCAGAAAACGTTTTCTTTATTATGGCAAACTTTAGTCCTGAATGCAAGAAAAAAGGACATTACATAATAACGTCCTCGTACTCAATTTTAGTAATTTCAAAATCATGAATATTAGCGCGACCGGGATTGCCTTGTAATAAATGGGCCACTTCATCCATGGCACTTTGTGACAAACCATAAAAATCTTGTTTGACCGAATAGATACGATAATCAATATAGCCTAACAGCGTAATGCCATCAAAGCCACAAACAGGACGAAAAATATCCATTTGTTTTAGAGCTGATACCGCCCCAATGGCCATTAAGTCTGAAGCAGCGATGATAATATTGGCTTCTTCACCATATTTTTTAGTCAGTTCAAACGCTTTCTTTTCACTAAAGTTAGCGTATTGTGCATTTAAATCGACACCCAATTCAATGGAAGCATCCACAACCCCTTGTAAACGTAAATCAGTGACAAACCCATCACGTCTACCAGCTAAATAGAGAATGGACTTTACATAGTCATGTTGAGCACACATAAACTGGGTCATTTCATATTGTGCTTTTTGATGATCAACCATGACATAGGAGGTTTTTTCACCTAAGATGGGCGCATCAACGATAACCGTCGGAAAAATTTGTTTATCTATCAATTCCATAATAGCTTCTTGTCCTTTATGTAAACCATAAATCACTAAAGCTTGAACTCTCAGTGATTTAAGATGTCTTTCTAATTCAATACTATCCATATCTTTGATGACCGAAGAGAAAACAGTTACCAAATCTAGTTTGTGTTCGCTTGCTTTATTAAAAGCCCCAAATAAATACTGCATATTTATTTCATCGATCGCTTGTCTTTGATTATTAATAAAGATGATGAGCGCAACGCGCCTTCCTTGCTTTGAAGATAGCGCAGACGCAATGGCATTAGGGACATAATCCAATTCATCGACGGCTTTTAAGACTTTTTTTCGGGTTTCTTCACTGATATTATCATAATTGTTGAGTACTTTTGAAACGGTTGAAACCCCTACACCCGCACGTTTTGCTACATCACTAATATTTGCCATAATCCATCTCCTTACTTTTTCTCCTATTATAGCATAGAAGCGGCTTTGATATGAAAACGTTTTATTATCACAAAAGAAAAAAGGAGCTTCATGCTCCTTTTCAGCTTAGTTTAAGCTGACTATAAAGTCATCTTGGAAATCAACGCGAATTGTTTGATCATCTTCAGGATTGGCTTCAATGATTAAATAAGCGATCTTAGTTTCAATTTCTTGTTGAATAAAACGCTTCATTGGTCTGGCTCCAAACTCTAAATCACTACCATAAGTAACGATTTTATCAAGGGCTTGGTCACTAACCTCTAATTGAAGGTTTCTTTGCGCCATGCGCTCTTTTAATTCATTAATGAATTTTAAAGCGATGTCTTTAAGCACCGTTTCATCTAGCGCATTAAAGACGATAATATCATCAATTCGGTTGATAAACTCTGGCTTAAAGTGCTGGTTGACTACTTCCAAATAATGCTTATTGCGTAGATCATGATCAGGTTCAAAAGCAAATTGACTTCCTAAGTTAGAGGTCATGATGATAATGGTGTTTTTAAAATCAACCCGGACCCCTTTACTATCGGTGATGTGACCTTCATCAAGAATTTGCAATAAGATATTAAAGACATCTGGATGTGCTTTTTCAATTTCATCTAATAAAACAATTGAATAAGGATTCCGTCTGATAGCTTCAGTCAATTGTCCGCCCTGTTCATAGCCTACATAGCCTGGAGGCGCTCCAACAAGACGTGACACACTATGTTTTTCCATGTACTCACTCATATCAATTCGAACCATGTGATCTTCTGCGTCAAATAGATTTTCTGCTAAAGCTTTAGCTAGTTCTGTTTTACCTACACCAGTAGGACCTAAGAATAAGAAAGAGCCTAGAGGTCGATTAGGGTCTTGTAACCCTGCTCTTGAGCGAATAACAGCATCAGATACAGCATCTA
>DATBUC010000112.1:0-49549 GCA_036516515.1 Erysipelothrix sp.
TAACTTTATTTTTAATTAAGTATATATAATCTATTATTACCCCTTGTTTAGACGAGTTCCTTCTCTTATTTTACAAGATTTCTGAACTTGATTCCTTAACAAACCTTGCGCTTCAAGATAGCGATTAACGATTTTGTTATAGTCGAACTCTTGATTCCAATCCGTTTCCTTGTTGAGTTGCTCTGCTACATGCGCCGCTTCCTCACCTTGTAAACGACTTTGAACTTCAATCGCTTGTTTTAATTTGTTAATTCTAAATTCATCCATTTTACCACCACTTATAATTATAGCTCATATTATTACAAAGAAAAAAGGAATCGCACAGGATTCCTTTTCTTCATTAACTATTTATCAAATGAAACTTTGATTCCAGGACCCATAGTAGAAGAGATTGCAACATTTTTAATGTATGCTCCTTTTACTGCTGCTGGACGTGCTTTAACAACTGTATCATGAATTGCTTTGAAGTTTTCAATGATTTTTTGATCATCAAATGATACTTTTCCAACAATTGCATGTAAGTTACTTGCTTTATCAACACGGTATTCTATTTTACCTTTTTTGATTTCTTCAACAGCTTTTGCTACTTCCATAGTAACAGTTCCTGTTTTTGGGTTTGGCATTAAACCTTTAGGACCTAATACACGTCCGAAACGGCCTAATTGACCCATCATATCTGGTGTTGCAACGATGACATCAAAATCAAACCATCCACCTTCAATTTTTTCAAAGTATTCTGCTGTACCAACGTAATCTGCTCCAGCTGCTTTTGCTTCTTCAGCTTTTTCACCTTCTGCGATTACTAAAACTTTTTGTGTACGGCCTGTTCCATGAGGCAATACCATTGCTCCACGGATTTGTTGATCTGCGTGACGTGGATCAACATTTAAGTTATATGCAACTTCAACTGTTTCGTCAAATTTTGCATAACTTGCTTCTTTCATAAGTTTAACTGCTTCTTCAATTGAATAGACTTTCTCTGAATCTACTAATTCAAGAACGCGTTTTTTATTTTTACTTAATTTAGCCATTTTATCTACTCCTCTCCGAATCCTTCAACAACAATTCCCATATTTCGAGCTGTTCCCTCGACAATTTTCATTGCTGCATCGATATCATTTGCGTTTAGGTCAGGCATCTTGTATTCAGCGATCTCTTTTAATTGATCAACTGTAATTGTAGCTACCTTTTGTGAGTTTGGTGTTTCTGAACCCTTATCAATACCTGCTGCTCGCTTCAACATCATTGAAGCTGGAGTAGTTTTCAATACAAAATCAAATGATTTATCTTCATATACTGAAATTTCTACTGGCACAATATCTCCTGAACGTTCTCTAGTTTGATCGTTGAACGCTGTACAGAATTGTGGCATATTAATTCCTACACCTGCTAATGCTGGACCTGGACGGGCTCCGCCTGCAGGGAATTGTAATTTAACAACTTTCGCAACTTTCTTGCTCACACGACATTCCTCCTTAATTGAAATAAATTTGTCTGTGATGTGGTCTGAATGGTTGCACTCATTCTCCCACACATACTTATGCTAATCATAAGCTTAACTATTATACATTCATAAGCATACTTATGCAAGTTTTTCTATCGTAACCACTCTAACTCTTTTTCTTTGTATTCAAGTACATCATGAACAGCGTCTCCTAATAAAGTAAATTCATTCTTTAAAAGCACATCCAATGCTGTCACGTTTGCTGGTAAATCAACTTGCAGCTCATCATAACGCTCTTTTAAGTATGTTAGCATCTCTTCAATTGCTTCGTTTTCATAAACCACTAAATTACTTATATAATAGCCGCCTACGACTGAAGCGAATCCCTTAATTTCTTCATCCTCTATATAAACATAGACATTTGCATGCTGCATCATTTCCTTTGCAGCTGGTTCGTAGTCGGCTACCATTTGAACATCCACTTTAACTTGATTAATAAGATGGTTTCTCCATAAATCCATTACAATACTTAACTCCGGTATTTTCATTAATCTAATCATTTTATGCTCCTTTTAAAAAAGGCCGCTAAAGCGACCTCTTTATTTCTATTTATTTAATTACTTTTTTTACTTTTTCTACAATATTATCTACAGTAAAACCATAAGCTTCAAAGAGTTCTTCTCCTGGAGCAGAACCACCAAAGTGATCTAATGTTACTGTTTCTCCATCAAGTCCTACAAATTGACCCCATGGTTGTGCACTTCCTGCCTCAACCGCAACACGTGCTCTAACACTATTAGGCAAGATTTCTTCCTTATAAGCTGCATCTTGTTCTAAGAATAGTTCAGTACTTGGCATACTTACAACTCGAACAGATTTACCTTCTTTTTCTAGTGCCTTCGCTGCATCGATTGAAATTGAAACTTCTGAACCGGTCGCAATAATAATTGCATCTAGATCTTTTTCAGGTTCATGAACAATATATGCCCCTTTTAGCGCACCTTTTCCAGAGTTTTCCAATTGTGGTAAATTTTGTCTTGTTAGAATCAATGAAACTGGTTTGTCTGTTGTCGTCATTGCTAGGGCCCAACCAAGTGCTGTTTCTGTAGCATCTGCTGGTCTAAAAGTGATACTGTTTGGAATTGATCTTAGCATCGCAAGTTGTTCAACTGGTTCATGGGTTGGACCATCTTCACCAACACCAATACTATCGTGTGTTAACACATAGGTTAATGGTAAACTCATCAATGCACTTAATCGCAACATTGGTTTTAAGAAGTCAGAGAATACAAAGAATGTTCCCACATATGGTTTAAGGCCTCCATATAATGCAAGTCCATTTCCAATCCCTGCCATAGCGTGTTCTCTTACACCAAAGTGTAGATTTCTTCCTGCATAGTTCGTTGCACTAAAGGAACTCTCATTATTCATTGCTGTCTTGTTTGATGAAGCTAAGTCTGCTGATCCACCAATTAAATTTGGAAATTTATCTTTTAATCGGTTAATCATCATTCCTGAAAGGTTACGTGTTGCTTCTGGTTTATCATCAAATTTAAATAGGTCTTCATCCTGAAGTAATGTCTCAATATCAACTTTTGTAAACTGAGCATCAAATGCTTTTGTTTCTTCTGGATAATTTTCACGATAAGCTGCTTCTAGTTTTTTCCACTCTTTATAAACTGATTGTTTTTCTTCTACAATCTTTTTAAAATGAGCGCGTGCTTCTTCGGCAACAAAGAATGGCTCTTCGCTTGGATAACCTAAATTATTTTTTAATTCAATAATTGCTTCTTCACCAAGTGGTGATCCATGTGATTGTTCGCTTCCTTCTTTGTTGCTACCATAACCTATTTTTGTACGAACTTCGATAAATGATGGTTTATCTAAGTTAGATTTTGCTTTAACAATTGCTGCATTGATGGCTTCCAAATCATTACCATCTTCTACTAAAAATGTTTCAAAACCATATGCCTCATAGCGTTGACGTACATTTTCTTGGAAAGCGAGATCCGTGTTTCCTTCAATAGTGATATTATTTGAATCATATAAAACAATTAATCTACCTAGTTTTAATGTCCCAGCCAATGAAGACGCCTCACTGGTGATACCTTCCATCATACATCCATCTCCGGAAAGGACATAAGTGAAGTTGTCGAACATCTCATAGCCTTCTTTATTATAGGTTGCCGCCATATGTTCTTGGGCCATTGCCATCCCAACAGCTGTAGTCAACCCTGCTCCTAATGGACCAGTAGTCGCTTCTACACCGTGTGTATGTCCATATTCAGGATGACCTGGAGTACGTGATTCAAACTGTCTAAAGTTTTTTAAATCCTCCATTGTCACATCATAATCAAAAACATGTAACAAGGAATAGAGCAATGCCGATGCATGGCCAGCTGATAAAACAAATCTATCACGGTTAATCCACTTGTCATCTTTCGGATTAAAATTTAAATGGTTCGCCCAAATAGTGTACGCAATGGGTGCAGCACCCAACGGCATCCCAGGGTGGCCAGAATTAGCCTTCTGTACCATATCTACAGATAAAGCCCTTAACGTATTCACTGCTAAATCTTCAATTCTTTGTTTACTCATATTTTTTCCTCCCAATTCCTATCTATAATTATATCATATCTTTATATATTATTTATATGCTCACTTACATACTTACTCATGGTTTTATATTGAATTTCTGCAGCCGCTTGAGTTTCATCTACAATGCAGTAATAAAACTTAACCTTGGGCTCAGTTCCACTTGGTCTAATTGCAATCCAAGAACCATCTTCAAAGTAATATTTTAGTACATTAGATTGAGGAAAATCTAATTTTTCTCCAGTTGAGCGACGGGAAGTTAAGAAATCGTCATAATAGATAATCGATTTCCCAGCAATATTTCCATCAACTTCATTTCTAAAATAATTCATAATTCTATCGATTTTATCTTTCCCCGCCATCCCTTTAAACGCAAAAGAATCTTGGGTTTCATAGTAAGCCCCATAATTGTCATATAAACGATTTAATACATCAACAAGTGTCTCATTATTTTCTTTGTAATAATTAGCTGCTTCTGCCACCATAAGGCAAGCTTGCAAGGCATCTTTGTCTCTAACAAAATCACGAATTAGGTATCCATAGCTCTCTTCGTAGCCGAAAACAAATTCTAAATCCCCTGCTTGATTATGTTTTTCTATTTTTTCACCAATATATTTAAACCCTGTCAATGTTTTTTCTACTTTGACACCATAGTGTTCTGCAATTTTATCTCCTAAATCTGATGTTACCACTGTATTAAACATAACTTTATTATTTGTCAGTGTACCTTGTTCTTTCATGGTCGAATAAATATATTCTTGAAGGATTGCACCACCTTGATTACCAGTTAAATACACATAATCTTCAGCATGTTTTACTACAATTCCCATACGATCAGCATCTGGATCACAACTCAAGATAATGTCAGCGTCATATTCTTTCGCATATTCAATCGCTAATTCATAACTAATTTTTTCTTCCGGATTTGCAGACTTAGTATTGGAAAAATCCGGATCATAGGCACTTTGTTCTTTGACATAAACCACATCATAGCCTTCTTCTTTTAGTAAATCATAAAGATATGGGAATGAGGTTCCATGTTGAGAAGTAAAAACAACTTTAATACGTTTAGCTTCATTACGCAATTGAATACTTCTGACCTTATCTAAATATTGATGATCCTCTAAATCACCAATCGTTTCTATTAAAGAACGCTCATGTGTATTCAAATCTATCTCAGTTTCATCCACAATGTTTTCAATCTTTTCGATGACTTTTATGATTTTATGATCAACTAATTGACAACCCGTTTCATCATAAACTTTGAAACCGTTGTATTCTTTTGGATTATGGCTAGCAGTGATGACAACACCACCAATGCAATTAAGATTTCTAACTGTAAAGGATAATTCTGGTGTAGGACGTGGATTATCGAATACATAGGATTTGATTCCATAACGCGACATAATTTTTGCAGTTACAAGTGCGAATTCTCGCGACATATGTCGATTATCATAAGCAATTGCAATTGATTTATTATCAACTTGTGCAAATGCTTCTTTTAAATACTGAGCAAATCCTTCTGCAGCACGTCCAACGGTGTACATATTCATGCGGTTCGGTCCAATTCCTAAAAGACCGCGCATCCCAGCCGTACCAAAAGCAAGATCAGCAGCAAAAGAATCTGATAAATCTACATCAGATATTTTTTTTAATTGATCTGACACGAGTTCATCTTTTTCGGCTAACTTTTCCCATCGTTTAAGTTTCATTTTCTTCCTCCATACTAGAAAACATAAAAAAATAGAAAGTTTTCACCTTCTATTTTAAGTCATTATATAAATTAAGCAATTACTTTTTGAGCTTGTAGAACTTCTACGATAGCTTCAATTGCTTGATCTGCGTCTTCGCCTTCAGCTGAAATTGAGATTTCTGACTGAGTTGGAATTCCTAGTGACATAACACCCATAATGGATTTCATGTTCACTGCCTTTCCTTTATAGCTGATTTTAATGTCGCTTTTAAACTTACTTGCAGCATTAACAGCTACTGTTGCTGGACGTGCGTGTAATCCTACTGGATCAACAACTGTTACTGTGATTTCTTTCATCTAATTACCTCCTACTTACCTATTTCAATTTTACACTATAAACCTAATTAATACAACACCATTCACTTATGATAAGGGTGATTGCCTATTATCATAAAACTTCGATAAATTTGTTCATACAAAATTACGCGAACAAATTGGTGAGTAAAAGTGAGCTCGGATATTTGCCATCTAAAGTTTGCACGATCTCTCACACTTTGATTTACACCATGTGAGCCACCAATAACAAAGACAACTTGTAACCCTTTTGAAGTTTTATCATCAATGTAACTTGATAGAGATTCTGAAGAGAACATTTTTCCTTTCAGGTCTAACAATACGACATGATCTTGCACTCCAATTTCAGCTAATAAACGTGCACTTTCTTCGTTAATTATTTCATCTATTGATGCCTTTTTCTTTTTACATGGTTCCAATTCTTTTAAAGTTACTTTATGAATCGGTTTTAATCTTTTTTGATATTCTTCAATTAAAGACTGTGTCCCTTTATCTTTTAACTTACCTATAGCGACAACCTTTATCACTCAAGTGTAACCTCAACCTCTACTATTTCGCCATAGCGATTTAACTCTAAACTCACTTTATCTCCAATTCGATTTTGATACAGCATTCGTCTAAAATCTTTAAACGTTTTAACATGTTCTTGATTAAACTTAATCATAACATCGCCTTCTTTAATGCCAGCCTTTTTAGCAGGACTGTCATTAGCGATTTCAACAATAAAAACCCCACTTGTGATGTCTTCTGGAATCTTATAGTAATTTCTTTGGAAGATATTCATTTGTTCTATAGAAACGGCAGAGATTCCTAGATAGGGATAATCCACTTTTCCATTTTCTGAAATTTGTTTTACAATCGGTTCTACTTCATTGATTGGAATTGCAAATCCCATACCTTCAATTTGACTAGAACTAATTTTCATTGAATTAATTCCGATGAGTTCCCCTGCCATGTTCACAAGGGCTCCACCACTATTTCCAGGATTGATAGCTGCATCTGTCTGCATGACAACCATATCCCAATCACTACGACCATCACCATCAATATCAACAGGAACTACACGATTTTTTCCGGATAAAATCCCAAAAGATTTAGAGTTTTCAAATTCAACACCTAAGGGACTTCCAATTGCAATAACGAACTCTCCTACATTGGATAATTCAGAATCACCAAACTTAAATGGCTCAATGTCTATTGCTGCTTCCATTTTTAATAAGGCAAGATCTGTATATGGGTCAGAGCCTACAAGCTCGGCTTCTACTTCTTCACCATTGATGAACCTCACAACAAATTTATTACCCCCATCAATAACATGATGATTTGTAACGACATGAATAATTCCTTTTTCATTTTTGTAGAGTATACCAGAACCACTACCAGCCACATGGCCCTGTTTTTCGGTAATCACACTAACAACTTTCTCCTCAACCTCTTTGACTACTTTCACAACATCAGTATCAAATTCTGTAACTACTTTTTCAACTACTTTTTCTTCCGTAATCGAAGTTGAGCCGCTCTTTACATTATGAAGTTGATATGTTAAATAAACATTCCAAGTTAGTAGAAGGGAAAGCACGACAAGTATGGTTATTTTGTTATTCTTTTCCATTAAATCCACCTCCAAAAATCATCTCAAATTGTCGACCTACATTAATAATAATTGATTTATCAGTAATTCTATTTCTCACTGTTTCATAGGCCAATGATTCAGTGTTTGCCTCTAAACTTAAGTGAGCAAGTGTAATCTCTTTTGTATTATCTCCAACAACTTTTTCTAATATATCAGCCGCTTGGTCGTTAGATAAGTGACCCGACTCAGATAGTATTCTTCTTTTAATAGTATAAGGACGCGATGTTTTCATTAGCATCGCAGGATCATGGTTGCTTTCTAATACATAATAATCGGCGTTTTTTATATGTTTCAAATCTTTTTCCCGAATATAGCCTGTATCAGTAATGTAAACAAGACGATGTTCACAATCATCAATTACATATCCAACAGTTTCTTCTGCATCATGTGATGTTTTAATAGGAAATACCGTAAGATGCTCGATATTAAACATTTCGTATGGTAGCACTTTTTTATATCGAACACTAAGGTGCGTTGGGCTGTAAACTTTATGACCTTCAAACATTCTTATCTGCTTAGTATGATCACTGTGATCATGAGTGATTAAAAGAGCATCTAAATCGTCCAGTTCGACTGATAAGTTAGAAAGGTTATCTTTTAAATATCGTTGTGTAGTTCCACAGTCAATTAGGATTTTTACACCTTGACTCTCCAAGTAGAAGGAATTGCCTTTAGAACCACTTGCTAAAAGTGCGTATTTCATTAACATCCCATCACTGAGCAAGCGTCTATTCTATTACCACCAGTCCAAACTTCCAAATGAACATGAGGATAGGAAGTTCTTCCTGTCATCCCAACATAACCAATATTATCTCCTTTCGCTACAGTCGACCCAACTGAATAGTATCCAGGTGAGCGCATGTGAGCGTAGAGTGTTTGATAACCATTTCCATGATCAATTCGAATATAGTAACCCCATCCTCCTGGATCATAGCCATTAGCAGTAACAACACCACGGTCCGCTGCATAAATCGGTCCGTATCCACTTCCATAAACAGCAAAGTCAACCCCTCTATGTCCTGGATAGCAGCCGTAACCACAGAGAATATAAGCGTTGTTGAGTGGCCATCTAAAGTTACCACTTCCTACTTTAGGCTCAACTTTAGTACCATAACGTATGACACCACGAACAGGTTCAAGTGTAACTTTTGAAGAAACTTCTTTCGTACTTACCGATTCTCCATTTTCATAAGTATCTTGATAAATAACATCACGAGAACCATTTTTTTCAACTACATCAACCTCTTGTAAGCCTTCTTTTAATTCAGGGTCTGATTGATAAATGGTTGATTCGGGATAAATAACCTCAGAAGTCTTACGCTCACGCGTAACTTTTACTGTAAATGGCGAGTTAAATTTAGAAACCTTTAGCTCCATTCCTGTTGATAAAACTTGATTAACATCCTTTATTTGATCACTATTGATTGATGCAATTTGATTAGCATTCATACCATAATGCCATGCAATACCTTCTAAAGTATCAAATTCTTTTACTGTGTAAGTTTCTACTTTAGGATCTGGCCCATAACTAAGATAAGTTAATACCTCAGTCTCATTCATTAATATATCGTCTTTCGAAGCGAGTCCTTTTGAGATTTTGATACTTTCTTTATCTTTTTCGCCATTAACCATAACTTCTACATCAATTTCTCTTGTACCATAATCCACCAACTCAGGTAATTTTTCTTGGTTTTTAAGCGCTTCGTAGGCTTCTTCTGAAATAAAGTTTTTAATAAAATCGTCACGTGCTTTACTAAAATCCGCAAGGTTTTTTACATAAATTACTGTCCCATCACTAAAAACGATCTTATTTACCTCAATCGCGAATAACTCTTCATCGTGAATATAATCAAAAATATCATCATCACGATCTTCATAAATGTTATAACTCAACTCTTTTATTTGAATTAAATCATCTACAAAACCTAATTTTGAATCTGGAAATTCTTCTTGATATTCGGTTTCATAGTATTCGTCAAACATTTCTTGAAGGCGTTTTTCATTATGAATGATACCGATCAATTGGGATTCTCTATAGAGTTTTACAACTTCAACAGGTTTATCACTGACACGTTCAACGTCTTGCGGGAAAAGAGCTTGAGCCGTATCAACAATCTCAAACGCTTCCTTAAGGTCTTGCGCTGCAGTATTTTTACTACTTGAATAACCTAAGAGGATACTTAAGAGCGCAACCCCAACAATCATCATTGTCGTTTTATTCATCATTCTCACCAACCTTCTTTTGCTACGTCATAAAATTTACTAATAGATGGATTAAACTGAAGCGTTAAATCAGCCAGGGCACCGTTTCTATGTTTACTTATCTTTAATAATGTTTCTTTTACTTCACGCTCATCACGCTCTTCATCATCACCTTGATTTTGGTAATAGTCTTCACGATACAAGAACATGACGATATCAGCATCTTGCTCGATGGATCCGGACTCTCTTAAATCACTTAATTGAGGAATCTTGACATCTCTTTTTTCCACTGAACGGGAAAGCTGAGATAATCCAATAACCGGTACATCCATCTCACGGGCTAATTGCTTTAAAGAACGGGATATCTCTGAAACTTCTTGCTGTCGACTTTCAGTTCCACCTCTACCTGTGATTAATTGAATATAGTCAATGACAACCATATCTAAACGATTTTCTGCTTTGAGTTTCCTACACTTAGAAAATATCTCTGGCATTGTTATTGTAGAACTATCATCAATATACATATTTAACTGAGATAATGCATTAGCCGCAACGTGTAACTCGTTCATTTGATCATCATCAAGTCTACCTGATCTTAGAAAATCGCTTTTTATACTCGACTGTGCTGATACCATCCGACTAATTAAATGCCTTGCTGGCATCTCCAAGGAAAACACTACTACAGCGGCTTCACCATCATCATTAAAACGGGCTACATTCAAAGCGAGGTTTAAAGCAAATGCCGTTTTTCCCATCGATGGACGGGCAGCAAGTATGACAAGATCACCTCTTTGTAATCCGTTAGTTACATTATTCAAGCTAGAATAACCAGTTTTTAAACCTGTTATTCTTTCCGTGCTCTCTCTTATTTTATTTAAATTATCTAAAAAGTCTTGAACAACTTCTCTACTACTCAATAATTCATTAGTTCTTCTTACTCTAGTTACTTCAAGTATTTGTTGTTCTGCAATATCTAAAAGTTCATTTAACTCTACGGTCGTGTCAAATCCCTTTTCAGTGATATTTTGACCTACATGAATTAATCGCCTAATTTGTGCTTTTTCTTGGACCAAGTCAATGTAAAACTTGATACTAGATGGAGCAGCGCTATTATTAGTTAACATCATGAGGTATTCAACGCCACCGACTTGCTCTAACTCGTGATTAGATTCTAATCTATCAACCAATAATGCAGGATCTATGATGCGATTATTATCAATTAAATATTGCATATGCTTGAAAATAGTTTGATGATTCTTATCAAAAAAATCATCAGCAATCATATCATATTCTATTACTGAAGAAACTGTTTCAGGATAAACGAGCAAAGATCCCAAGACCGCTAATTCAGCTTCTCTACTGAAAGGTAATTGTCGCATCAAAATGCCTCCTTAAAACTTATTTCCCTTCTACTAATCTTACTTTTATTTCTCCAACAACATCAGGAAATAAGGTAACCTCTATATGGTTCATTCCTAAAAGATTGAGTGCTTTATTGGGTTTAAATTTACGTTTATCGACCTTTATATTATGTTTCTTTTTGAGTTCCTCTTCGATTTGCTTTGTTGAAACTGATCCGAATACACGACCACCCTCTCCTGTCTTAACAGGAAATTCAAGAGTTATGGCTTCCAATTTTTTAGCTAAATCTTGTGCTTCTTTTTTTAATCTCTCTTGTTCTTTCGCTGCTTCTTTTTTCTGGCCTTTTAGTATTTCTCTACCAGTAGAAGTTGCTTCAACCGCCAAACCATTTGGAATTAAGAAGTTGCGTGCGTAACCATCGGCAACATCTAAAATCTCATCCTTCTTACCAACCTTTTTTACATCTTTTAATAATATAACTTTCATTTTATTCACTTTCCTCTCTAACTTCTATTATTGCTTCTTTAATTTGTTCTACTACATCATTAATACTTCTACCTTTGATTTGTGCTGCAGCACCTGTAAAGTGCCCACCACCACCCAAGCGTTCCATAACGACTTGAACATTAAGGTCTCCGTTAGATCGTGACGAAACAGCAACGACATCATCTGATACATAAGCAACAACAAATGAAGCCTCAATATCTCGTATAGAAATGATTTCATCAGCCACCTGCGACATTAATGGACGAGGAAGTTCTTGGTCCTTAAATGGTGCAATTACGTATTGTTCTTCGAAACGTTGACAGGTATTAAGTACTTGATTTTTTAATGCGAAATTTTCATATTCATCTCGTAACATATCTTCAACCATTAATAAGTCAGCACCATATTTTCTTAATTCTGCGGCAGCTTCAAATGTTCTAGAATTACTTCTATTTCTAAATCTATTCGTATCTATCAACATCCCTGTATACATGAATGTCGCATCTAGTTTGGAGATAATAACATTCCTTTTATGATAGGGGAATAATTCAATAACTAACTCACTGGCAGAAGAAGCAGCTGACTCAATATAGGTTAAGAGCGGGTTAAATTCGAAAGCATCTGTCCTTCTATGATGATCAATGACAACAATTTTTTCAGCACCCTGTATAATTTCCACAAATTGTGTCTGAGCTAAACTGTGGTGGTCAGTCATGATGACTAATGTATCTTCTTTCAGTAGTTTTTTTGCTTCCTCAAAATTAACTAAATGATGCTTTTCTTCAAGTTTTTCTCGATGATTTATGATTGCTTCTTTTAAAGTTTGTTCAGTGTCTTCTAAATTTACAACGATAGATACAGGTTTTTTATATACATTTACGATTGATGAAATTCCTAGAGCACTGGAGAAAGAATCAAAATCTGTCATCTTATGACCTACAATAATTACATTAGAGGATTCCTTAATTAATTTTCCTAAGTTTTCAGCCATAACGCGGACACGAACTTTACTTCGTTTCTCAACAGCTTCTGTACTCCCACCAAAGTAGCGCATACCCTCATTTTTCGTATTGATTGCAACTTGATCTCCACCACGACTTTGGGCCATTTCAAGGGCTTGATTTGACATATCTTCAAGTTCTCTTAACGAATCACTTTTACGAGCAAACGCAAGTGATAGTGTAATGTTGGCATCAATTTTCTTTGAAGATTCTCTAATTTCATGAACAATACTAAATTTATCTTTACTAATTTTATCAAAAACTTGTTCATTCAATACCATTAAATAACGGTCAGCACGAATTCTCCGAATAAACATTTCATGTTGATCTGCCCAACGAACAACCGCTTGTCTAATATTTGAATCAATAAAAGCAATCGTCTGCTCTTCTTCGTATTGGGTTATTTCTTCATAGTTATCTAAGTGAGCAATCGCTAAAACGACTTGGTTATTTTTATTAATCTCCTTAAGTCTATTTATTTCCGAGATATCTTTAAAAAATAATACACGATCTCTTTTTATCCCACTTACTAAGAATTCATGATTTTTAATTGATATGGTTTTTTCCTTATCTGGTTTTGAGAAAATATCAGTTAGATTAGGAAAAACATTGTATACATTTTCGCCAATGATAGATTCTAAATATTCATCGAATATCTCGCTTACCCAAGTTATTATATTATTTTCATCAAAAGTTAAAATTCCCACCTGTGCAAAATCAAATGCTGATTTTGCTTCATTTCCTAAAACTTTTGATACCGATAGTACTCTTTTTGAATATGTCGAACCCATTTGGTAATACATAAGAAAAATAACTAACAAATTTATCAATAAGATGATAAAAAGAACTAATGAAACATAGTCAACTATAAATGCGGAAAATACAATTACGATAACTAACTCAACAAAAACCATAATCATTAATCTCGTTTTAATCATTTCGAATTTTTCTCTCATATAGACCCCCTATAGGTTTATCTTGATTTTACCATAAAATCAAGAATTTTTCATTGGTCGGTGCCCTGCTTTTGTAAGCATCATCAAGACAATATCGGCACTCACTTTAACGATGAAGACTTCCATTAACATTGTTAAGAAAACAGTGAATAGAGCCGCGACTTGAACAAATCTTAAAGTAAGAAAGGGCATATATTGGTGGATTGTCGCAATTGTTTCATTAATACTAATACCAAAGTATTCTCCAAAGAATATGATCATTATAAAATATAAAATTGACATCGCTAGACTCATATATATATAAAATTGACCTTTTGTTTTATTTTCGTGAAAACAATATATATATGCAAGTCCTACAAATACGTATCCAATCATTGTGACAACCGTTGGTATCATACCTGACAGTATTATGGATAGTAAAACGTTTGAAAAACCTACTACTAAAGCTTCCGAAACTGAGTAGTAAGCACCATATATAATTAAAGGCAACGCTAAAAAAGGCATAAATAAGCCCAATGTTATTCTATCTGCAAATAAAATTATACCCGTGAGTGCTATAGTCATAGCACCATGAGTTATATGTATCGTTTTTTTCATATTGCCTCCTAAAAATAAAATCCTCTCAATGAAAGAGAGGATTTTTTATCTTAGTTATCTGCAACAAATGGTAATAAAGCCATTTGACGTGCACGTTTAATAGCGATTGCTAATGGACGTTGATGTTTTGCTTTTGTTCCAGTTACGCGACGTGGAATAATTTTTCCGTTCGCAGAAACAAAGCGTTTTAATAATTCAACATCTTTGTAGTCGATATAGTCGATTTTATTTTTTGTAAAATAACATACTTTACGACGTGGTCCTCTGAATTTTCTGAATGACACAATAACTCTCCTTATCTAATTTTAGAATGGAAGATCGTCACTGGTAATATCTAGGACCGGCTCCTCATCAAGCGGCGTTGATGGAGTCGGATCAGGTTGGAAACTTGGTGCTGGATCAGAATAATAATTTCCGCTTCCCTCACTTGCTTCACGTTCCTGACGTTGTGATCTAGATTCAAGTGATTGTAAATTTTCTACAACAACTTCCTGAACATAGACACGCTTACCTGTGGCATCTTCGTATGATCTCGATTGAATTCTTCCTTCGATACCAACTAAAGATCCCTTATTTAAATAATTCGCTAAAAAATCTGCTTGATTTTCCCAAGCTACACAGTTAATAAAATCTGCTTGATCTTGGTTACCAAAGCGACGATTGCAAGCGACTGTAAAAGAGACAACAGATTTCCCTGTTGTTGTTTTTCGAAGTTCTGGGTCTCGAGTTAAACGACCCACTAATACGGTGCGATTAATCATGTAATCACCTCATTTTTATTTTAGTCATCTAGACGAACAATCATATGACGCATAACATCTTTGTTAATACGTACTAAACGATTAAACTCATTAATCGCTTGATTGTTTGAATTAAATTGAGTTACAACATAGTAGCCTTTTTTGAAATCATTAATTTCGTATGCTAAATCTCTTAAACCCCATTCATCAACTTTTTCAATTGTTGAACCGTTATCTGTAAGGATTTTGTGTAAACGTTCGATCAACTCTGAACGATACTCTTCCTCTAGTGTTGGTTTAAGAATGTACATTAATTCATACTTACGCATGAATACACCTCCTTCTGGTCTATGGCTCTTGAGAGCAAGGATAATTTATCCGTCCTCTAATTATAGCAAAGACATGCTATGTTGTAAACATCAAATGCACCTCAACTATAATTATGTGAATAAATACTTAATCCCTACGTTTTAGTAAAAATCTAGTATTTCTTAAATCACCTTTTTCCACAGCTACTTTCACATCTGATACGGCAGATAAAACCTCAGCATCATCAAGGAGATCAATCCCCTCATTGATTGCTTTTCTATAAGCCTTAAGTATTACCGTAGTATGGAAAGCTTGTGGCGTTTGGGTCATCACAATATCATTTGTTTTGACACGTTCTTTTATATAACCATTCTCAACTTGACGCAATGAACCTTTTGGTCTTATTGCAAGAATACATGCCTGCTCTGTGGTCATTCTTCCTAAAAGTCGATCAATATATTTTTGTCTTATCCATGGTCTGACACCATCGTGTATTAACACCACATCTTCCGAAACAGCTGTCAAGCCAATGAAGACACTCTCCATTCTTGTCTTTCCACCTTTTACAAACACAATTTTACCAGAATCATGAGAGCGAACAACTCTTGATAAGTCTGCTGGACTTGCCACGATGACAATTTGTTTACAGTTCTTGTCTTCTAAAAAAACAGAAACAGTTTGACCTAATACGCTTTTTCGATCGTTAAATGAAGCAAATGCTCTTTTGTAACTTTTCCCCTCAGCAGAAGCACTACCTGCAGCAACTATAAGTACTGAATAATTCATGTTTTCTCCTCTCTTTTCCCTCTTGATATATTTCTTTAAATTCTACCATACTTTTTCATCTAATTGTAAAGAAAAAACAGACTTAAGTCTGTTTTATTTATCTTTCGCGCATATGTGGGAACAAAATAACTTCTCTAATACTTGCACTATCGGTTAAAAGCATTATTAATCTATCGAGACCAATACCAATACCACCTGTTGGCGGCATTCCATATTCTAAGGCTTCAACAAAATCATGATCCATATCATTGGCTTCGTCATTACCCAAATCACGCTCTTTTAGTTGTTGCTCAAATCTTTCTCTTTGATCAATTGGGTCATTTAATTCAGAGAATGCATTAGCATATTCTCGACCATCAACAAAAAATTCAAAACGGTCTGTGAAACGCCCGTCTTCTGCATTTTTCTTAGCCAATGGAGAAATCTCCGTTGGATGACCATAAACAAACGTAGGTTGTATAATCTTATCTTCACAAAATTCTTCAAAGAATAAGTTAACGATATGACCAAAGGATTTTTGATGGTCTTCTACTTCCAAATTATGTTTTTTGGCAATTTCCAGTGCTTCTTCATCACTGTCAACAGACCAAAAGTCCTCTCCGACAACATCTTTAATAATATCTACCATATGGATGCGTTTGTAAGGTGCTTTTAAAGATATGTCAACTCCTTGGTATGAAATTTCTGTAGTTCCCAAAATTTCATTAGCAAGATGTTCAACCAATCCTTCATTAAGACTCATCATATCTTTCATATCAGCATAAGCCATGTATGCTTCAATTGTTGTAAACTCAGGATTATGTTTTGGACTCATCCCTTCATTTCTAAAAAGACGCCCTATTTCATAAACTCTTTCCATGCCACCAACAATAAGACGTTTAAGTGGTAACTCTGTAGCAATTCTTAAGTAGAACTCCATATCCAAGGTATTATGATGTGTTATAAATGGACGTGCAGCAGCACCCCCAAGGACTGGTGTAAGGACAGGTGTTTCAACTTCCACAAAGCCTCTTGTGTCAAAATAATTTCTTATCTCTTTCATGATTCTTGGTCTTAACATTGCGACTTCACGTGATTTTTCATTCATAATTAAGTCAACATAACGTCTTCGGTAGCGCTCTTCGGTATCTACTAAACCATGATACTTATCTGGTAAAGGTCTTAAAGCCTTCGTCAAATGAACTACTTTGGTTGCTTTTATAGAAAGTTCACCATGATTTGTTCTAAAAGCTTCACCTTCCACACCAATAATATCACCTAAATCAAGCTCTTTAAAATACTCAAACGCTTCTTCACCAATAGTGTCTTTTCTTAAATAAACCTGAATTTGGCCTTCTCTATCTTGGAGGTGCAAGAAACCAGCTTTCCCCATCACACGCTTTGTCATTACACGTCCTGCGACTGAAGTATTATAGGCAATCTCTGCTAATTCTTCTTTTGTTTTATCCTCAAAACGGTTGAGAATGTCTGTCGAATGTTCTTTAGGCTTAAAACCACTCGCAAATGGCTCAATTCCTTTCTCGCGCATCGCTTCCATTTTTTCACGACGCACTATTTCTTGTTCATGCAATTCATGATCCACAATATCACACTTCCCTCTATAATATTCTGCTTCTATCGTATCAAAATTTACCAACTATTTCATCTATTTCTTAATTAATCAGTACTTACTTATTTTTTTCATCAATCAATTCTTGTAGCTCATCTGCACTAAAAGGAAATTGTGCATGACAGTAATGACACTCTAAAGTGGCTCCATTATCTTTTTCAATTAATTCTTGTAAATCATCAGTACTTAACGTCTGCAAAGCACCCAGCATTTGATCGCGATGACATGAGCATCGATAGTCAACTTGAGATATTTCAAGTACCTCTAAATCTTCAAATAAATTTTCTAAAATACTTTCTATTGATTGTTTCGTTAATAGTTCTGAAATTGGAGCAAGTGTACTTAATTTTTCCTCTAAACGATCTATGTCTTCTGAACTTGCACCAGGAAGAACTTGAAATAAAATTGCGCCAGCGCTTTTTACACTCATGTCTTCATTAACTAAAACTCCCACTGTTAAAGCAGAAGGAATTTGTTCACTCTGTGCAAAATAGTACACAAAATCTTCAGCGATCTCTCCTGTTTGTAATGGTACTGTAGAAACAAAAGGCTCTCTACCCTCAATATCTTTAATAACTTTCAAATATCCAGAACCTACAGCACCTCCGACATCAAGCTTACCGTTATTTTCATTTACCATAACAATGTTAGGATTACCAACCAAGCCCCTCACATTACCATTAGCATAAGCATCTACAATAATGTATTCCAAAGGCCCATCGCCACGAATTTCAATTCTTAGTTTTTCTTTTTCATCTTTAATTAACGAACCCATAAGAGAAGCAATTGTCAGTGTTCTACCAAACGCAGCAGTACTTGTTGCGAGTGTTTGATGCATCTTTTGACTTCTACTTATCAAATCGGTTGTATCTACAGCTAAAATTCTTATACTTTCATTAAGTGCAAAAGCACGAATAATTTTATTCATAATACCTCCTTAAAAAAAGCCCCATAGGGGCTATTACTATATTGCTTCAGTTTCAGTAGCTTCTACTGTAATTGCTTCAGGCTCAACTGCAGGTTTGCCATCAACAATTCGCTCTATTTGTTCAGCTGTTAGCGTTTCATGTTCTAACAACTCATCAACAATTCGATCAAGTAAATCACGATTATCTAAGATTAATTGTCGTGCTTCTTCATATGCTTCATCAATGATTCTTCTTACTTCTTTATCGATTTCAAAAGCAATTTCTCCAGAGTAGTTTTGACTAGAAGAGTAATCTCTTCCTAAGAATACATTGTCTTGGCCACCATTTTCATATTGAATGGGTCCAAGATTACTCATTCCATAGGACATAACCATCGCTCTGGCAATTTTTGTCGCTGATTGAATATCAGCATAGGCTCCGGTTGAAATTTCATCAAATACAATTTCCTCAGCAACGCGACCGCCAAGATAACCAGTAATTTTCCCAATGAGGTCACTTCTACTTTGAGTGAATGTTTCTTCTCTAGGTGTCATTAAGTTATATCCACCCGCATCGCCGCGCGGAATAATTGTTACTTTCTGTACTTTATCAGCACTTTCAAGTTTAATTCCTACAATCGCATGACCTGTTTCGTGAACAGCAACCATGTAACGTTCTTTCTCACTGTACTTTTTAGATTTTTTAGCAGGACCCATAATTACACGGTCAATTGCTTCATCAATGATTTCTGTCGTGATTTTTTCTTGCTTATGACGTACCGTTAAGATCGCTGCTTCGTTTAAGACGTTTTCTAAGTCAGCACCAGAGAAACCTGGTGTACGCTTAGCTATGTTTTTAAGCTCGACATCGCTGTCTAATTTTTTATTTCTTGCATGAACATCTAAGATTTCTTTTCTTGCTCTTACATCGGGTAAACCAACCGTAATCGTTCTATCAAAACGACCTGGACGTAACAATGCTGGATCAAGAACATCTTGACGGTTTGTTGCAGCTAAAACGACAACACCTGAATTTTCTTCAATACCGTCCATCTCTACAAGAAGTTGGTTCAGTGTTTGCTCTCTTTCGTCATGGCCGCCACCAAGTCCTGCACCACGTTGTCTCCCTACTGCATCAATTTCATCAATAAAAATAATACAAGGAGCGGTTGCTTTCGCTTTTTTAAACATATCTCGAACACGGCTTGCCCCAACCCCGACAAACATTTCAACAAAATCAGAACCTGAAATCGAGTAAAATGGTACATCTGCTTCTCCAGCAGCTGCTTTAGCAAGCAATGTTTTACCTGTTCCTGGAGGACCAACTAGTAACATTCCCTTAGGAATTCTCGCCCCCATTGCTTCGAATTTTTTAGGAAATTTCAGATACTCAATTAATTCTTGCATTTCTTCTTTTTCTTCTTCTGCGCCAGCTACATCGTCAAAACGAACTTTAATATCGCCTTGCACTTTTGCTCGCGACTTGCTAAATTCAAATGCTTTATTATTTCCACCTGCACCGGCCATTTTCGAGAAGATAAAGAACATTATCCCTCCCAAAATGACATAAGGTATGACAAGCATCATAAAGTCTCTAAAAAGGCTTTGCTGATTCGGATTCGCAACAGTAACTGAATCGTCCTTAGTACGTAATAAGTCGAGCACTTCTTTAACTTGTTCTTCGTTATTTACTATACGTGTTGAAAAGTTATAGGCTCTCCCATTATTTTTGTACACACCTTCAATATCTACAATTGTTTGTCTTGGTGTTACAACTGTTTCGCTAACTTCATATTTCTCTAAAACTGTATAAAACTCTTTTAATGATAATGTTTTAGATACTTGATGCGTTGCTAATTGAATCAAAGTCAAAGCCATCATTATGGTCAACACTGTAATAATTACATTGTTTTTCTTTTTCAATTAAACCACTCCCTACTGATAAATTTCATCTTTTAGAATACCGACATAAGGTAATTGTCGATACTTTTCATTAAAATCTAAACCAAATCCAACAACAAATTCGTTAGGAATTTCAAAACCAACAAATTCAGCTTGAATATCAACTTCTCTTCGAGATGGCTTATCTAGTAATGATACGGCTTTTACATCTTTGGCACCTTTATTAGTTAATAAAGTTTTAATTGCCTCCAGTGTTCTGCCTGTATCAATAATATCCTCCACTAAGAGTATGTTGACACCTTTAATTGATCTATTTAAGTCTTTTAATATCCTAATATCTCTTGTAGATTCAGTACCGGCATAGCTAGAAACATCCATAAAATCATATTCAATATCCAAATCAATATGTTTTATAAGACTGGCTAGAAAAGGTACCGAGCCCTTTAATAACGCTACCAAAATTAAGGGACCGTCAATTTCACGATAATAATCTGTGATTATTTTCCCTAATTCTTTACTTTTTTTCTCTATCTCTTCTTCAGTAATTAGTATTTCTTTCATATCTTGATCCATAAACATATTTCCTCCTGATAATACTATAATTCTATCACAAAAAAATTAGGATTGTTAGAGTAATGACGCTTATCCGAGCCTAATCCAGAGACAAAAATAACTTTACCATCTTTATTTTCGACTATAGGACATGAATGTCTTTTATAAATAGGGATTTTTCTATCAATAAAAAATCTACTAACCTTTTTAGTTCCATAAGACATCTCAATCTTATCGCCCGGTTTATAATTCCTAATTGTGATTGGAAAGTCATCATCATTTAGAGTCAAGGACTCTATTTTAAGACCACTCTTAGCCGTATAAAAATAATGAGTTCTTAGTTCTTCTAAGCGCTTTAACTTATAAGAATAATCTTCTTTAGAATATAAAGCAATTTCATCGTATGTAACGGTTAAGTAAAGTTCACCAAATTGATGATTTGCTTCTTTGTTAACAATTGTTCGATCAATTTCCTTTAAATAACTTTCACTGAAATGATAGGCTTTAACTTTATGTTGAATAAGCCATTTTCTTAAGTAGAGAAATCTTTCAACATCATTTATTTTAACATATGTGGCATAGGGTATGATTAAATCCCATGATTTCACAATCTTGTCAATGATTTGCTGTTTTTTGTTCCATTCTTTTTTTTCATAAAGTAAGTTTTCATGGATTTTATCATATTGCAGCTTTGACAACGTTGCTATTTTTTTTCTGATTCTATTTCTTGTGTATTCAGTCTGTAAGTTTGTTTCATCTATACCATATGGCACATTATTTTTATGACAGTAATCTAATATTTCCTCTTTGCTCATAGATAACAATGGTCTCTTTATTATAAAACCATATAATTCATTTTCACTAGCCAAACCAACTGTATCACTTAACATTTTTCTCTGTTTTTGAAACAAGTATGTTTCGATGTCATCATCCTTATGATGTCCTACATATAGTACATTATAACCATACTGATCTTGTAACTTTTTGAAAAATTCATAGCGAAACTCCCGAGCCAATTTTTGAAAGTTTCCCTCACTTTCTTCAGTATAGTACGCAATATAATAAGGAATGCTATATGTCTTACAATAGTTTTCAACTAGTTCTTGGTCTCTATCGGCACTGAATCTTTTTTTGTAGTTTACATGCCCTACTGCAATTTTCTTTTTTTTGCGACGGAGCATATCTAACACAGCCATTGAATCAGGTCCGCCAGAAACTGCCACAAGCGCTCTTTTATTATCCACATTATCACCTCACTTATTCTATCATAAAGAACTTTTCATATATTTTGCAGATTTCTTGATACGTACAAGATTCTGAATCTAAATGTGCATTAATAGAAATTATCCTTGCTGTATTGATAAATCGTCCGTCATTTATAAATAAGCACGTATCTTTATCGAGTCCTTTAAGTTTTCCAAGATAATATAAATGGCTTCGAGCCCCATGCTTAGCGAGTTGAACTGTCGTTTCATTCGAAGTCATTGGTATGACAAATGCTTTCCCATGAAAATACTTGAGTACTAACGCAAAATGTTGGAAGGAACATTCATTAATATATGAATGACCAAAATCCGCAAAGCAGACATCACCTTCCATAACCGTGATACCAAATCCCTTGCATGTCCAATGATGCGCTCTTTTCATGCGATTTATACCGCTTATACACTCTTTTCTTTGTAGTGATCGATTCATATTATTAAGATATCCTTTATAATCTTCAAAATAGGAATCTACACAATTGTGATGATCATCTGCATCATAGTCAGATAACCATTTTTCTTCAATTTTGAAAGTCATAGACTACCCCCCTCTAAATTAAATTAGAAAGAGATTCATATTTCCCCTAAAAAAAACCAGGATTTCCTGGTTTATTGTACTAAGTCTAAGTTTTCTAGCATAATTCCTGTTCCTTCTGCAACGCATGTCAATGCATTTTCAGCGACATATACAGGAATATTAAGTTCATGAGAAATTAATTGGTCGAGTCCATGAAGTAAAGCGCCTCCACCCGTTAATACAATTCCTCTTGTTACTATATCAGCTGATAACTCTGGAGGTGTTTGCTCTAGCACTGTACGACATGCTCTAACAATGTCTTGTAAACTCTCTTCCATTGATTCTGCAGTTTCTTCAGCTTTTAACGTAATCGTATTTGGGAGTCCTGTAACAAGATCTCGCCCACTTACCGCAATTGATCTTTGTTCTAATGATTGTATATCTTTTACCCAAGCCGTACCAATATGAGTTTTGATTTCTTCAGCTGTACGATCTCCAATCAATAATTTGTATTTATCTTTAACATATTTAATAATGTCCTGGTCTAGACGATCTCCAGCTACTTTTAATGATGTACTGGTTACAATTTCTCCTAATGATAAAATAGCAACATCAGTTGTTCCACCACCTATATCTAGGACCATTGATCCTGTTGGCTTAGCAATGTCTAAGTTTGCTCCTACTGCCGCAACTTTAGGTTCTTCCTCAATATAAACTTTTTTGGCACCCGCTCTATAAGCTGCATCACTAATTGCTTTTCTTTCTACAGAAGTAATATTTGATGGGCAGCATATTAAAATAGTTGGACGCGAAAAAATTCCTTTAAGATTTAATTTCTTAACAAAGTATTGAAGCATCATTTCTGTAACTTCAAAATCAGCAATAACCCCATCTTTTAAAGGTCTAATTGCTGAAACTCTAACAGGTGTTCTTCCAAGCATATCTTTCGCTGCTTGACCCACTGCTAAGCATTTTTTAGTCTCGGCATCAATCGAAACTACTGATGGCTCATCAATAACGACGCCTTCACCTTTTACATACATTAAAATATTTGCGGTACCTAAGTCAATTCCTACTGCTTTTGAAAACATAAAGAAAACCTTCCCTTCATTTGCATTAAATTACAGAATATCTCGAAATACCCATAACAAATTGGGCAACACCATAGCCTAGTGCTAGAGATAATAGTATATATAATATTTGCATTTTTGTATCTGCATTTTGTCTCATGTTTTTCGTGAAATCTATGCCACTTAATGCGTATGCTGATATTACAAAACTAACTAAGTATATAAATATTCTTACGATATCGTGCATTTTTATTCACCTCTATAACTATATCAAATATTCAGTTTTTTTTCTATATATAATTATTTTACCATTAATTCACACTTTCATAAAAAAACACTAAACAATTGTTTAGTGTTACTTTGTTCCAAAAATTCTATCTCCTGCATCCCCAAGTCCAGGTACGATATAACCTTGTTCATTCAGTTTTTCATCAAGCGCAGCTAGGAAAATATCAACATCGGGATGCTTTTTCTTAATCATTTCCACACCTTCTGGTGCGCCCACCAAACATACTAGTTTAATATTTTTAGCACCCCATTTTTTTGTTATTTCAATTGCTGCATCAGCAGAACCACCTGTAGCTAACATCGGATCAAGCACGAGTACCTCTGCCTGATCAAGATTTTCTGGGAATTTTGCAAAGTACTCATGAGGTTCTAAAGTTTCTTCATCTCGATATACTCCAACATGTCCAACTTTTGCGGTAGGAATTAAGGAGAGAATACCGTCAACCATTCCAAGACCCGCACGTAATATTGGTACTAATACAATATCTCTATTGAGTTCTTGTGTTTCATACTGACAAACAGGTGTTTGAATAGTCACAGGATCTAGTTTGATGTCTCTTGTTATTTCATACGCCATCAGTCCTGCTACTTCATCTAAATTTTGTCTAAAATCTTTAGTACCTGTTTCTACTTTACGCATTTGGGTTAATTTGTGTGTAATTAATGGATGATTTAATACAGTTATCATGCTTTGTCTCCTCTCAAAGAATATTTTTTAGTTAAAGCTTTTACTTCTTCATGTATTTCATTTAAGATATTTTGATCTTCGTAGTTACTTAGTGCGCGATGAATCCAATCTGCCACAAGCACAAATTCTTTTTCTTTAAAGCCACGACTTGTCATTGCTGGGGCACCAAGCCTGAGTCCACTTGTAACAGCAGGCCTTTCAGTATCAAATGGGATCGCATTTTTATTTGTGGTAATACCCACACTTTCTAGGATAATTTCTGCATGAGCTCCAGTCATTCTAATACTGTTTTTTAAATCAACGAGAATGAGATGATTCTCAGTTCCATCACTCACTAAGCGATAGCCATTTTCGATGAATCTTTCTGCCATTGCTTGAGCATTTGCAAGAACTTGTTCTTGATATGCTTTAAATTCAGGTTGTAAAGCTTCATAGAAACATACTGCTTTAGCAGCAACTTGTTGCATTAGTGGTCCCCCTTGCATACCAGGGAAAACACTTCGATCAATCTGTTTAGCAAATTTTTCTTTACAAAGAATCGCGCCACCACGAGGACCTCTTAAAGTTTTATGGGTTGTTGTTGTGACAAAGTCAGCATAGTGTACAGGACTTGGATGCAATCCCGTTGCTACTAATCCAGCAATATGTGCCATATCGACCATTAGATAAGCATTCACTTCATCAGCAATTTCCCTAAATTTCGCAAAATCTATTATTTTTGCATAAGCACTTGCTCCTGCTACGATTAATTTAGGTCTTGTTTCTTTTGCAATTCTTCTTACCTGTTCATAATCAATTTCTTCTGTATGAGGATCAACACCATATGAAAAAAACGTGTAATTCAAGCCAGAGAAATTAAGTTGATGCCCATGTGTTAAGTGACCACCAGCATTAAGATCCATACCTAACACAACATCACCATGTTCCAATACAGTCATATAGACAGCCATATTGGCTTGTGAACCGCTGTGAGGTTGTACGTTTACATGCTCAGCTTTAAATAATTCTTTTAGCCTCTCTTGTGCAAGTGTTTCAATTTCATCAATATATTCACAACCACCATAATAGCGTCTATTAGGGTATCCTTCTGCGTATTTATTAGTTAAAATACTGCCGGAAGCTTCTAATACTTGATCTGAAACATAATTTTCAGACGCAATCAGTTCAATATGCTCATGCTGACGCTGATTTTCTTGCTCAATTAGCTTAAAAATTTGTTCATCTCTCACTGAGAACACTCCTTTTTTTCGATCTCAGCTAATTTTTGAATACGACGGCTATGTCTTTCGTCTTCGCTGAAATCTGTTTCTAGCCACTTAGAAACAATTGATAGATTTGTCTCTAGATCTGTGGTTCTCCCTGCAAGAGCTAAGATATTTGAATCATTGTGTTCTCTTGTCAATTGAGCAACCTCTAAGCTTGTTACTAAAGCACAACGAATACCATTTACTTTATTTGCTGTAATGCTTGCTCCAATTCCTGTTCCACAAATTACGATACCACGCTCATTTTCTTTAGCGACCACAGATTTTGCAGCTGGGTAAACAAAGTCTGGATAATCTTTACTTTCTGTAGAATAAACGCCAAAATCTTGTACCTCATAACCTTCAGCAATTAAGAAGTCTTTAATTGCCTCCTTATGTTCAAAACCACCATGATCACATGCTAATGCTATTTTTTTCATTTAAATGCCTCCCTTTCCACTTCTGCCAAACTAACTGGACCTTCTCTTAAACACTTTATTTGCTCCCCAGTTAAATCAAAAACACTAGAAGAAACGCCCCCTTCAGCTTTTCCTTTTACGACTGCTTCAATGAGACCATCCAGTTGTTCTAAAACCATATCCGAATCAACTGCCGTTGGGTAGGAAGAGAGATTAGCAGATGGCAACCATAGTGGTGCACCTACTTCTTCTATAATACCTTGAAGCCATGGATCATTGGCGATACGCATCCCAATCGTATCTTGATTTTTTAAAAAGGGGAAAATATCGTTTTTCTTTTTAAATATAAAAGTAACAGGCCCGGGCATAAACTTACGAATAAGTATGCGATCTCGATCAGTAAGAATCGCTATCTCTTCTATTTGCTCAATAGAACTAGCCATAAGAGGAAATGGCTTATGTTCAGGTCTGTTTTTAACCTTAGCTAAATGAGCGTAGAGTTCATCCTTACTGCTATCAGCTCCCAAACCATAAACTGTATCTGTCATTATAGCCACAAGTCCACCATTTTTAAGCTCTGTAACTATTTCGCTTGTCTGTTCTCGTTCTAGAATTTTTGTTTTCATATTTACTCCTTTATTATAGCAAACTTATACCGAAATATTAGTATGTTTTAGTTTTCATAGACAAATAACATTCTGTCTAAATTACTAATATCTTTCTTTATCTCAACTGTTGCTGTAGGAAAATATTCTTTTGCTAATGTTACAATACTTTCACCCAAGTCATAACCAATTTCAAAAGCCATAAGATATTTATCATTCAATACAAGGTGAGCTTTTTCAAATACTTTTCTATAAAAATATAAACCATCTTCTCCACCAAATAACGCTATATGCGGTTCATAATCGAGAACTGATGGATCAACGTCTTCTATTTCTTTAATATAAGGCGGATTGCAGACTAACACGTCATATTTTTTATTTAAGTCTATAATCGGTTCTAGCATATCTCCCTGATAAAAATTAACTGAAGCATTATTTTCCTTAGCAGAATATGTTGCTTGTTTCAAAGCATCCTCACTAATATCACTCGCATCAACTGATAAATCTAACTCTTTCGCTAGAGCGATTGCTATAGCACCTGATCCTGTTGCAACATCAACAATTTGAGGATTTACGAAGTGATCATCAACGTAAGTCAAAATATTTGCAACTAACTCTTCTGTTTCTGATCGCGGTATTAAAGTATCTTCATTAACTTTAATGCGATAACCATAAAACCAGTGATAACCTAAAACATAAGCTAAAGGTTTCCCTTTAGCTAATTGTTCCACGCCACACTTAAAATAAGTAGCAATCTCATCATCGGCTCGCTCATCATGAAGCGCAAATAAGTCTAAGCCTTTTTCTCTCATGATTTCAACCATAAAAAGACGACCAAGATTGGGATCGTCTAATTTTTTATCTGCATCTTTAATGAGTTGTTTATAACTAATCATAAGCCTTGCTCCAAAATTTCTTTTTGCTCTTGCTCTAATAATGCTTCAATAATTTCATCAAGTTTACCTTCCATGATAATATCGAGTTTTTGTAAGGTTAAGCCAATACGATGATCACTGACTCTATTTTGCGGATAATTATAAGTCCTAATTTTCTCAGAACGGTCTCCTTTACCAATTTTCGAGATTCGCTCTTTACTTAGTTCCTTTTCTTTTTCAGCTTGATTGTGTTCAAAGACACGAGCTCTAATTAAGCGCATCGCAGTATCTTTATTAGCATGCTGTGATCGTCCATCTTGACAGTTGACTGTAATGCCTGTTGGTAAGTGAACAATCCGAACTGCTGAGTCGGTTTTATTAACGTGCTGTCCTCCGGCTCCTGTTGCTCGATGCGTATCAATGTGTAAATCATTAGGATCAAGGTCTACTTCTTCCTCTTCAACATCCGCCATAACTAATACGGTTGCTGTAGATGTATGAACGCGTCCTTGTGTTTCAGTTTTAGGCACTCTTTGTACACGGTGTGCGCCTGATTCAAACTTAAAATGTCGATAAGGTGCATCACCTTTAACTACAAATGATATTCTTGAGTAACCTCCTGCTTCAGCTGGACTTGCTTCCATAATTTCATATTTGTAACCTAAAGTCTCAGCATATCTTGTATACATACGATACAGGTCTCCTGCAAAGATATTACCCTCATCACCACCTGCAGCACCACGAATTTCTATAATCACATCATGATTATCATTAGGATCTTTAGGGATTAAAAGAATTTCTAGCTCATCAATTAATTGATTCATTTTTTCTTTATGTTCTTCAATTTCCATTTCAGCTAGCTCTTTTAACTCAGGCTCATCACTCATTTCAGCCATCTCTTGTGCTTGTTTATAGTACTCTTCTAGTTTTAAATACTCTCTATAAACATCAAGTGTTTGCTGCATCGATGCCTGTTCTTTTCCAATTTTAGCCATCTGTTTTCTATCACTTAGAACAGCCTGATCCATCATCAGCTCGTTAATTTCTTTTTCTCTAACAACCATTGTTTCTAAACGTTCTCTCATCGTTTTTTCCATTAAAACACCTCCAGTTCTCCATTTATTTCGGGTTTATCTAAAACAATATGACAATGACGGCAGCGGGCTTCATAAGATTCACTCGCTCCTACCAGTACAATAGGATCATGATATGAGGCAGGTTTACCATCAACAAGTCTTTGTGTCCGTGTCGCTGGGCCTCCACACTTTGTACATACAGCAGTTTGTTTGGTAACAAACTCTGCTGTAGTCATCAGTTTGGGAATAACCCCAAAAGGTTCGCCTCTAAAATCCATATCCAATCCTGCCAGCATTACTCTTATGCCCTTTTTAGCAAGATAGTCAGAGATTTTAATGATATTATCATCAAAAAATTGAACTTCATCGATTGCTACGACATCAGTTGCTTCATTAACAAATTTTAAGATATCCAAAGTATTACTCACGACATGGCTTTCCACCTTACTGCCTGCATGAGAAACCACTTCTTTTTCACTGTAGCGATTATCAATCGCTGGTTTAAATACTTGAATATTTTGCTTTGCATATTGTAATACATTAATCCTTCTTATTAATTCTTCAGTTTTGCCTGCAAACATGCACCCCGTAATTACTTCGACATATCCTGGCTTGTATTGATGATACATTCACTTCACCCCAATAATTCTATTTTACATGATTTGACCAAAAAAAATAAGGGTTTCCCCTTATCTTTCTTATTCAAGACCATATTTTTTATTAAACTTGTCAATACGTCCTGCCACTTTACCTGTACGTTGTTTACCTGTATAGAATGGATGGCAATTTGAGCAGCTGTCAACACGCATATCTGATGATGTTGAACCTACTTCGATGACCGTATCACAAGAAGTACAAACGATTTTTGTTTTGTTATATTCTGGATGAATACCTGGTTTCATAACAATCTCTCCTTCCGCCTAGGGCATAATTATCCCTAGATAAGTGCTAAACAATAATATCATATTCAATTATAAAGCGCAAGATAAACAAATATTAAATGCTATTACGAATTTCATCAATCTTATTTCTTAAATAACTTTGCATATCCATTGCTTCATCATGATTCATTGCTGGCACTCCATCTAATGGATATTTTTGATTTATTTTTTCGTATTTATTAACACCCATCGTATGGTAAGGTAAAATTTCTACACGATCAATATTAGATAATGGAGCAATATATTCAGCCAATTCATCCATATATTCATAGTTATCATTAATTCCCGGAATAATGACGATTCTTATCCATATTGGTATTTTCATTTCTTGTGCCTTTGCCAAGAAAATATGTGTTCTTTCAATAGGTACACCTGTCATATTGCGATATTTTTTGTCTTCTAATCCTTTAATATCATAAAGTATAAGATCTGTAACGCTTAGGATGTCCTCAAATTTATCAGGACGTCCAAAACCAGATGTATCTAGAACTGTGTTTATTCCTTCTTCTTGACAAGCTAACATGGCTTCATATAAAAAATCTGGTTGATTCAGTGGTTCTCCCCCACAAAAAGTAACGCCACCATGTTCTCCATAATAAGGTTTGTATCGTTTCAATTTTTTCACTAAACTATCCACAGTTATTTCATCTTCAGGATCCGTAGTCCACATGTCCGGATTATGACAGAAAAGACAACGGAGTGGACAGCCGGATAAGAACACAACTGTTCTTATCCCTGGCCCGTCAACCATCCCCATTGTCTCTAGTTTACGTACATATCCGATTTGGTTTCTGTTAGATTTCCTCATGGAATGTTCTACTAATAACTTCTAATTGTTGTTCTTCTGAAAGACGATTGAAGTTAACTGCGTATCCTGAAACACGGATTGTTAATTGTGGATATTTCTCTGGATTCTTCATAGCATCCTGTAATAACTCACGGTTTAATACGTTTACGTTTAAGTGGTGTGCTTTTTGACGGAAGTAACCATCCATAACACCAACTAAGTTAGTGATACGATCGTCTTCATCCTTACCTAATACTTGTGGGACGATTGAGAATGTATTGGATACTCCATCCTCACATACATCTGTATATGGAATCTTAGCTACTGAGTTGAGTGATGCTAATGCTCCTGAACTATCACGTCCGTGCATTGGGTTTGCACCTGGTGCAAAGGCTTCACCTTTTAAACGTCCGTCAGGTGTTGAACCTGTTTTCTTACCATAAACAACGTTTGATGTAATTGTTAAGATAGATAATGTATGACGTGCATTTCTTAATACTGGATGTGATTTGAGGTATCCTGAGAATCTTTCAACTAATTCTACAGCTATATCATCTACACGGTCGTCATCATTACCATATTTAGGGAAGTCACCTTCGATTTCAAAGTCTACTGCTAAGCCTTCTTCATTTCTAATTGGTTTAACTTTTGCATGTTTAATAGCTGATAATGAGTCAGCCGCAACAGATAATCCAGCGACACCAAATGCCATTAATCTTTCTACTTCTGTATCATGTAAAGCCATTTGACTCTTCTCATATGCATATTTATCATGCATATAGTGAATAATATTCATAGTATCTACATAAACAGCGGCTACTTTTTGTAAGACAGCATCATAAGCTTTAATAACTGTTTCATAATCTAATACTTCATCTTCAATAGGTTCAAAGCCTTCAAGCACTTTAATACCTTTAATTTCATCAACACCACCGTTGATTGCATAAAGTAGCGCTTTTGCTAAGTTTGTACGTGCTCCGAAATATTGCATTTGTTTACCAATTTTCATCGCTGAAACACAGCATGCGATACCATAATCGTCACCAAAGTTTTGACGCATTAAATCATCATTTTCGTACTGTAATGCGCCTGTTTCAATTGACATTTTTGCGCAGTAACGTTTCCAGCCAATTGGTAAGTCATCTGACCATAAAATTGTCATGTTTGGTTCTGGAGCAGGACCTAAGTTTGTTAGCGTATGGAGGTAACGGAATGAGTTTTTAGTTACAAGTGTTCTTCCATCAAGGCCCATTCCACCTAATGACTCAGTAACCCATGTTGGATCTCCTGCAAATAAATCGTCATATTCTGGAGTTCTTAAGTGACGTGCTAATCGTAGCTTCATGATAAACTGATCAATATACGATTGAGCATCTTTTTCAGTAATTAAACCTTTTTCAAGATCTCTTTCGATATAGATGTCTAAGAATGTAGCTGTTCTTCCTAAACTCATAGCTGCACCATTATTTTCTTTAATGGCTGCTAAGTAACCGAAGTATGTCCATTGAATAGCTTCTTGTGCTGTTTCTGCTGGACGACTAATATCAAACCCATAACGAGCTGCCATTGACTTAATTTCAGCAAGTGCACGATATTGCTCAGATACTTCTTCTCTTAATTGAATTGTCTTTTCATTAATTTCAGTAATTTTAGCATGATCTCTTGCTTTTTCTTCCATTAAGAAGTCAATACCATACAAGGCAACACGACGGTAGTCACCAATAATACGACCACGACCGTATGCATCTGGTAAACCTGTTAAAAGACCTGTTGTACGGAATTTTCTAATCTCCGGTGTATAAACATCAAATACTCCTTGGTTATGAGTTTTTGTATGTTTATGGAAAAACTCAGAGTACATTGGATCCCATTCGTAGTCATAAATATCTAAAATTTGTTCTGCTAGACGAACACCACCAAATGGGTTAATGATTCGTTTTAAAGGAGCATCAGTCTGTAGACCGACAATTTCCTCTTTTTCCTTAATTATATAACCTGGTTCGAATGTATCAATACCAGAAATTGCTTTAGTTTCAATATCTAAAACACGTACCTTGGATTCTTCTTTAAGAAGTTCTAGACTTCTTTTCCAAAGTGCATCAGTATTCTCACTAATACCTTCTAAGAAGCTATCGTCCCCTTCATATGGAGTATAGTTCTTTTGAATAAAATCTCTGACATCGATTGATTCTTGCCAGTTACCTGATTTAAAACCTTCCCATGCTTTTGTCATTACGCCATCTCCTTTTCAATGAAATCTTATCAAATTATCGAGTGTTGCGACAATCTATTGTGATATTTTTCTATCAAAGTATTATTACTGATAAAATAATTTCATATTTTATAATTTTTTATCGTTGCATGTGTATATGGTTTGATTTTTCACAAAGAATATGTTTATCGTTCGAATACGCTTTCATAATTGAATCACTAAGCCTAATCTTATATACTTACTATATAGATGGGAGGATTTTTCATGAATGATAAAAATACACAATTTCTTAACCAGTACATTCCCTTTGTTGACTTTTTAGCAGAAATTTTAGGCCGTAACTCAGAAATTGTCCTTCATAATTTAATGAATTTAGATTCCTCAATATTAGCAATTAGAAATAATCATATAACGAACCGACAGGTTGGTGATCCTGCAACAGATTACGTATTAAGAATGATACAACAAGGAATCGATCATAATGAAGATTTTTCTGTTAATTATCGCGATATTTCGAATAGAAATAATCAAAAAATTAAATCAGCATCTTTGTATTTGCGCAATGAAGGAAAAATTGTTGGGATGATTTGTGTAAATACGGACGAAACACTATTCGAAGAACTTGAAAAATCTGTTAATGCGTTAGAGCTTTTGCTTGGAACATACCAAAATAATAGAAAAAATAACAAGGTATCTAAGGAGACAGTATCTCGATCAGTAGAAGAAATGGCCGATAATATTGTATTAGAATTAAGTGTTAAAAAAGGAATTTCTATCAATCAATTTAGACAGGAAGATAAATTTGAAGCAATACAAAAATTATATGATAATGGATTTTTCTTACTAAAAGGTGCAGTACCAGAAGCTTCTCGTAGTTTGAAAATATCTGAACCGACAGTATATCGATACCTCCAAAATATCAAAGGAAAATAAAAGAGTTGACTCATAAGTCAACTCTTTATCTTTTTTCACGCCATATTTTAGCACCGAGACCTAATAATTTTTTGTCTAAGTGATCATAACCACGTTCAATGTGATATATTTCATCTATTTCTGTAACACCTTTAGCCATTAAACCTGCCACTACAAGGCTAATCCCGCCCCGCAAGTCCATGGCACTCACTTTACTGCCAAATAGAGCTTTAGGACCTTTTATAATCGCTTGAGAATGAAGTACTTGTATGTCAGCACCCATTCTTTGTAATTCATCACAATGTTTAAATCGTTCTCCATAAATTGTTTCTCTTATTGTTGAATTACCCGTTGCTTTCGTCAAAAGTGTCGTAAGCGGTTGTTGTAAGTCAGTAGCAAATCCTGGGTAGGTTTGTGTTGTAACGTCAATATTTTCTAAGTTATCAGAACGTTTAATTCTTACATAGTCAACACCAATTTCTATATCAACACCCATTTCGATTAATTTTGATGTTAACGCCTCAACGTGTTGTGGAATAATATTCTCGATGGTGACATCATCAGCCATTGCGGCAGCCATAATCATGTAAGTTCCTGCTTCTATACGGTCAGGTATAATCTCATGAGGGTGACCTGTTAACTTCTCAACACCATCAATTGTAATGACACTTGTACCGGCTCCTCTTACACGTGCTCCCATATTGTTTAAGAACGTAGCAACGTCAATAATCTCTGGCTCTTTAGCAGCATTTTCTATTACTGTTCTTCCTTCTGCTAAAACAGCTGCTAGCATAATATTAATGGTAGCTCCAACTGATTGAAAATCTAAATATATCTTAGCACCTTCTAATCGTTCCGCTTTAATTTCATAAAATCCTTCTTGGTAGACAATCTCTGCACCTAAAGCTTCAAAACCTTTTAAGTGAAGGTCGAAAGGACGTGGTCCTAAGTAGCAACCACCAGGCATTTGCATCTTTATATATTTATACTTTCCTAATAAAGCACCCATGAAATAGTATGATGCCCTCAGTTTCGTAACTGCATCATGATCTAAAACAACATTTTCCATTCCAGTAGTATCAATTTGGAAATGGTCAGAGGTGGGTGAAGTGACTGATACATTTAATTCTTTTAATAAAATAGATAGTGACTCAACATCAGATATATCTGGGACACCGTACACATCAACAACACTATCGTGTGCTAAAATTGCAGCAGGTATAAGCGCTACTGTTGCATTCTTTGCTCCGCTAATTCTTACGGTTCCATTTAATCTATGGCCACCTTCAATCATAATAACTTCCTTCATCCAAAAACAACTCCTTTAGTAGATTAAGTATACTAGAAAAACAAATGAAAAACTATTGTTTTAAACTAGTACTAGAAATTGTATAGAAACCACTAACAAATATTAAAGCACCAAGTGCATTACCTACATAGGAAAATACAAAATTATAAAGAAAACTACCTAAGTCAATTGCCTCTAAGAAATAAGCCCCACCCAGTAGAAATGTATTCGCAACACTATGCTGAAAGCCTAAAAATACAAAGATCATAACTGGAAACCATACACCAACTATTTTACCCATACCATCTTTGAAGGCATTCGCAAGCCACACCGCTAATCCTACAAACCAGTTACACATCATACCGGAAATAATTAGCTGACCCCAATTATCAGATGTTTTTACCATCGCCGCTTTTATTAACTGGTCACTTATAACTCCAAATATGTTTAATTTTTCACAAATTAACACAATAAATAATGCTCCAAATATATTTGCAATTGTAATGTGTAACCAATTCACCAACATCTCTTTAAGTGTTACCTTCCCGTTTAAATATGCAGTTCCTACAACCATCATATTCCCTGTAATTAGTTCGCCTCCAGCAAATAAAATGACAATTAAACCGATTGGAAATAACGATGCTGCTAAAAAGGAATTCATATTTAATGATAATGCTTTGAGATAGGCTACATAGCCCAAGGCGATCATCGCACCAGCAATAAATCCTAGTACCATTTTTGCTTCTAACGTTTTATTTACTTTTTTAACACCTAATTCAGTAATTACATTTTTTGTCTGATCTAAATCATTCATATTATTCTCCTTAGATAAATAACATAAAAAAAGCTATTTGTTAGTTAAATCCAACAAATAGCTCTCTTAATTTAATTAAGCTTTATTAGCGCTTCCGAACATTTCGATTTTTTCACGAACTGCTTCTTTGATAGCTGCTGCTCCTGGAGCTAATAATTTACGTGGATCGAAACCTTTTCCTTCAAGGTCTTTTCCAGCTTCAATGTATTTGCGTGTTGCGTCTGCGAATACAACTTGACATTCTGTGTTAACGTTAATTTTTGCAACTCCTAAGTCAATTGCCTTTAAGATTTGGTCTTCTGGAATTCCTGAACCACCGTGTAATACTAGTGGAATGTTTCCAGTTGCTGCTTTGATTTCTTCTAATGTTTCAAAGCTTAATCCTTGCCAGTTTTCAGGGTATTTTCCGTGAATATTACCAATACCTGCTGCTAAGAAGTCAATTCCTTGATCTGTAAGTAATTTACATTCTTCTGGATCTGCAAGTTCTCCTGTACCAATAATTCCGTCTTCTTCACCACCGATTGACCCAACTTCAGCCTCAACAGAAACACCTTTTGCATGTGCAATTTCAACGATTTCTCTTGTTTGAGCTAAGTTTTCTTCTAATGGTAATGCTGATCCATCATACATAACTGATGTGAAACCAGCTTCGATGCATTCCTTAGCACCTTCGAAACTTCCGTGGTCTAAGTGCAATGCTACTGGAACAGTAATGTTTAATTCTTCCATTAAACCATTTACCATACCAACGATTGTTTTATAACCACCCATATATTTTCCTGCACCTTCTGAAACTGCAAGTAACATTGGTGAGTTAAGTTCTTGAGCTGTTTCTAAAACTGCTTTAGTCCACTCTAAGTTATTGATGTTAATTGCTGGGACAGCGTAGTGTCCATCACGTGCATTTTCTAAAATACCTTTTGCTGATACTAATGCCATAATCTATTTCCTCCTTTTATATAACTATACTTCTATTTTACCCTTTTTTCTGTAAAATGCAAAGCCGATTTAATAAAACCAGAAAAGAGAGGATGTGCTCTATTCGGACGCGATTTGAATTCAGCATGGAATTGACATGCTACATAAAAATCATTGTGAGGATATTCAATTATTTCAACTAATTGTCCATCTGGACTAAGACCACTGAAAACCATACCATTTTCTTCAAAAATAGTTCTATATTGATTGTTAAATTCATAACGATGACGATGTCTTTCAAAAATCACAGACTCTTCATAAAGTGAGTGGGCTGCACTACCTTCTACTAGCTTACATGGATAGTTCCCTAGTCTCATCGAATCATCCACATTTAATTGTCCTGTGATTGATCCAATGACAGGATTTTTTGTATCCATCATTTCAATTGAATGTGCATCAGAAATACCACATACATTTTTAGCAAATTCAACAACTGCCATTTGCATACCTAAACCAATACCAAAGAAGGGAACATTCTCTTCTCTTGCATATTGTGCAGCTAAAATCTTACCTGTTGTTCCACGCTCACCAAATCCACTTGGCACTATAATGCCATCAAACTCTTTTAAAATATCTTTATAGTTTTCTTGATTAAGAGTCTCTGAATTAATCCAATCTACATCTATTTCAGTTGAATGTTCGTAACCAGCATGAAGTAGCGCCTCTGAAGCAGATAAGTAAGCATCTTTTAACTGTACGTATTTTCCAACTAAAGCAATTTTAACATTATGTGTTAGATTCTCTGTCTTATCAATCATATCAATCCAGTCTGACATATCAGCTTCGCCTAAGTGCTCTAATTTGAACTTTCTTAGGATATATTGATCAAGTCCTTGTTCTTGAAACATGAGTGGCAATCTATATAAATTATCTACATTTCGCGATTCAATAATTGCCTGTTTATTAACATCGCAAAATAGTGCTATTTTTTCTTTCATATCATCATCAAGAGGCTCATCACAACGTGTAACAATGACGTTTGCTTTGATTCCTTGAGACATCAATTCTTTAAAGCTATGTTGAGTAGGTTTCGTTTTAAATTCATTACTTGCTGGCACTTTAGGAATAAGTGTGGTGTGAATAAATATTACGTCTTCTGTATTATTTTCACCATGAACTTGTCTAATCGCTTCTAAAAATGGTAGCGATTCGATGTCACCCACAGTTCCACCTATTTCAGTAATGACGATATCTGCATGTGATTCTTCTGCAGCAGCGTAAATTTTATTTTTTATTTCATCAGTAATGTGAGGTATTACTTGAACGGTAGCCCCATTATAAGCACCTTTTCTTTCTTTGGTAATGACTGACTGATAAACCCGTCCTGTAGTAATACTTGCGTTTTTAGTTAACTCTACGTCAATAAAACGCTCATAATGCCCTAAATCTAAATCTGTTTCTGCACCATCTTTTGTAACAAAAACTTCACCATGTTGATATGGTGACATTGTACCTGGATTTACGTTGATATACGGATCAAATTTTTGCATAAAAACATTTAACCCTCTATTTTTTAATAATCTACCGATTGAAGAAGCTATAATTCCTTTACCAATTCCTGAAACCACGCCACCGGTAACAAATATATACTTTGCCATGTTTAATCTCCTTTACGATTACATAATAAAAGCTTCCTTAACGGAAGCTTTGTGCCCTTTCTTATTCTATCAAAGTTAAATGATTTCTTCAATAAGGCTATTCTTCAAAATCATCAAATTCTTCATAATCATCGTAAGATTCTAGTAGCTCAGGATCGATATTTAGTGAATCTCCTGCATGACGTTCTCTTAAACCCCACATATTACCTTCTAAAGAGATAAATCTTGAGTCTAGCATCAATGCATTGTAAAAAGCAGCTACTTTCTTTTTAAGAAAATCTCCTGCAAAGCCACCCTCTTCACAAACTTTTGACCATAGTTCATTAAATATAATTTCTTGTTCTGATTCTTTTAGTACTTCATATGCGATATCGCTTAATGATTTAGATGACATTTTCATCCCTCCAAAATCCATTTACATTCAAATGTATAGTGATTAACAAATTTACTTTCTTGATACAAATCATATGACACATAAATTGAATGATTTTTTAACTGATATTTATTAATTTTTGCATCAAATGTCAAAGTACCTTCTTCTGTCGTGATAAGCAGTGTACCGTTTCCTTGACGCGCTAAGATCCCTTGAGTTATCCAATCATCATAACGTTTGATTGAAAGTTCATTATCAGTAAAGTCTAATATTACTTCAGCACCCTTTGATTCCTTATATACTAAGCGAGAATAGTATTCTGAATTATAAAGTTCTGCCTGATCATCTTCTACCGTCAAAACATCATCACCACTAACTTGTCTGACTTGTGCGAATACTTTGATATTGATCACCTCATTCACTTATGTACCATGAATTATATTCATTTATCAAGACTTGTCAAGTCATATCATTTAAATAAAAAAAGAGCTTAATAAAAACAAGCTCTTATTAAATATTTGCTAGAAATTTTTCCACTTCTTCTACTTCAATCATAATTTGTGGCGCTAAATCTCTGTGCCCTTCTTTCGTTACTAAAACATCGGTCTCTAAGCGTATGCCGATTTGTTCTTCAGCAATATAGAGCCCAGGTTCATTTGTGATGACATTTCCTGGAACTAAAGGTGCTTCACGATCACTCCACACATCATGCGTGTCAAGACCTAATGAATGGCCGATACTGTGGTAATAATATTGATCGACATCCTCAATATCATCAATTAAACCAAGTTCAATACAAGCTTTTCCAAGCAGCTCTCTGCTCATAATATTGAGCTCAGCAATACTAATGCCTGGTTTGATGGCATTGGTAATTTCTTTCATCACTGATAGGACTGCGTTATAGACTTCTTTTTGTCTTTCAGAAAATTTACCATTAATTGGATAGGTTCGTGAAATGTCAGCGCCATAATGATCGACACAAATCCCAAGGTCTACTAGCACTAATTCATGATCATTTAAGGTTTGATCATTAGAAATATAGTGTAAGGTAGTTGCATTTTTACCACCAGCAATAATTGTATCAAACATCTCAAGTCCGTGTCGTTTCTGCCCTTCATAGATAAAACGTGCTTCCATTGCTTTCTCATTTGCACCTGGTTTCATCTCTTCTAGCATACCTTTGATTGCAATATCTGTTACAGCAATTGCTTCTTCTATTTTTCTAATTTCTTCTGGTAATTTTACCATTCTATTTTTGACAAAAACAGGAAAAACATTTTTTACGTTTTGTTTTCTAAGCACGTTTCTCATCATTTTTGCAGAAGCGATGTATTCTTCTGCATCTTGATCATGATCAAAATCCAAGCCAATGATATTGGCATTTGCTTTTACCTCTTCAAAATAAGAATCAAATTCTTCGAAATAACGGACGTCATCGATTCCTGATATAGCTTGTGCTTCTTCAGCTCTCATATAATGTCCAACCCATTTTTCCATAAAAGGATCCACATCTCTTAAAAATAAAATCTCTTTATTAAATCTTTTATCAAATACAAGTACAGCTAAGGGTTCTTCTATCCCTGTTGCATAAACGAAGTTTCTATTAGCATAAAATGGATAAACTGCATCTGCACTCTTACGTATTTCAGTTCCACTCATTATAAATGAGACTGAATCTTTTGGTAAATCACTCATTAAATTTTGTCTTATTTTTTTGTAAACTGTTGCTTCCATAATACCTCCTATGGATAGAACACTTTTCTATCTTCTTTGTCTTCACCATGGACAAAGCCTTTAACGATACTTGATGCTGTTGATAATTCCACAAGCTCGCCATCTAAATCAATCCATATTCCGGATTCAGCATCCTCTTTATATGGACTGTATAAAATTTGGGTGGTAAAATCCATGGATAAATAATATCGACTATCATATCCTTGGCTTTCTATTTTCTTTTTTAACATATTTAATTGTTCTTGATTAATTACATCTTCATACTGAAATAAATTTCGATTTAATAATCTTGAAGATAAATCTTTTAAAATAGGATCGTTAGATTGAGTCAAACTCATAAATCCTGCAATACAAGAAGATTCATCAAGACGAAAATGAGCTTCAAGTGGCACTTTTTCACTCACTAAAAAAGGCACGAATAAAGATACATCTTCGAGTAGTTTAGGTTCACTTTCATATACATCTGCCATGCGTTTAAACAAGGAATGAAGTATTGTCTCAAAACTTCTTGAAACAGGATGATAATAGACTTGCCAGTACATTTGGTACCGTGCCATTATGTAATCTTCTACAGCGTGAATACCACTCTTTTTAACTACGAGTCTATCGTCTACAACCCTTAATGTTCGTAATATTCGATATAAATCAAATTCTCCATAAGATACGCCTGTAAAATATGAATCACGTAACAAATAGTCCATTCTATCTGCATCCAGTTGACTAGAAATAATTTGACTTAATAATTTACGTTCACTTCGATGAGCAATAATATCTGCGACCATTTGCGGTAAAGCGTTATCCGCCTTAGTTAAGATACGATTTATATGTGTATCTTCTAAGATAATGCGATCAGTAAATTCTTCATGGTCTGTTTTTGTTACAGATTCAAAAGAATGCGAATAAGGTCCATGTCCAATATCATGTAAAAGCCCTGCACATAATAAAGCTACTTGTTCTTGCTCACTGAGTATCGACTTTAAATTTTCTACACGCTCAATCATTAATCTTACGACTTCATAAACACCTACAGAATGGGAAAATCGTGAGTGCTCTGCAGTATGATAAACTTGAAAAGTTCCACCTAATTGGTGAATTCTACGTAATCTTTGAAATTCAGGGGCATTAATTAAGTCCCAAATCACTTGATAGGAGACATGAATATAGCCGTGAACCGGATCACGCATTACTTTTAATTCTTTACAATGCTGGTAGCTAGCCAACGTAAGACTCCAGTCTCTCTTTCACTTGGTCTTTCCCTAATAGGAAGATCGCACTCATAAGATCTGGACCATGTGATTGGTGTGTCGTGCTGATTCGTAAGCCCATGAATAATGACTTTCCTTTAATACCAGTTTCTTCTTTAGTTTCATTGAATGAAGTTCTTAAATTCTCTACACTCCATTCTTCTGGTAGTTTCTCTAGGAATGATTTTGCAACAATTTTCGTCTTTTCATCCGCTAAGACTTCTTTTGCTTTATCATCAAGTTCAGGTTCTTCAAAGTACATTGCAATAAGTGACCCTATTTCAGCACCATATTGCAGTTGTTCTTTATATAGGAGTAAACACTGATTAATCCATGCATCGCTCTTGTTTGAAAGATCATGCTCTTTTTCTGCAAATGGTCTCACAAAATCTAACCACTCTTGATCTTCCATTTCCTTCATATATTGATGGTTCATCCAAGTCAGTTTCTTCACATCAAACATTGAAGGGGATTTTGAAAGACGATGTTCATCAAAGACTTCAATTAATTCTTCTTTAGTAAACAGTTCTTTTTCTCCAGGATATGACCATCCTAAAAGAGCCATAAAATTAAACATTGCTTCCGGTAAATACCCTTGTTCTTTATATTGGCTAATATATTGCATAATTGAATGATCTCTCTTAGATAACTTCTTATGATCTTCATTAACAATTAATGTCATATGCCCAAATATAGGCACTTCCCACCCAAACATTTCATAAATCATCATTTGTTTAGGAGTATTCGAGATATGTTCCTCACCACGAAGGACATGACTGATCTCCATCAAATGATCATCAATAACGACTGCAAAATTATAGGTTGGAATACCATTGCTTTTTTGGATTACCCAGTCACCGATATCTTTAGATTCGAATGTAATTTCTCCACGTACTAGGTCATTAAATTGATAAACTTTATTATCTGGTACTCTCAATCTAATTGAATATGGTTTTCCTTCTGCTTCGTTTTTAGCAATTGTTTCCTCATCCAAATGAAGGCAAGTTCTACTGTATCGTGTAGATACATGACCCGCTTCTTTTTGGCGACGGTAATCTTCATCTAATTCTTCAGACGTACAATAGCATTTATATGCATCCCCAGAATCTAACAATTTTTGGATATACTCGTTATATATATCCAAACGCTCCATTTGACGATATGGAGCATATTTAGGATTTGGTTTTTGAGGTGATTCGTCAGGAATAATCCCTAACCATTCCAAGTATTCTAATTGAGATTGCTCTCCACCTTCGACATTACGTTCAATATCTGTGTCCTCTATTCTCAAAACAAAATCGCCATCATGATGCTTAGCAATTAAGTAATCAAATAATGCTGTTCTCGCATTACCGATATGTAGAAATCCTGTTGGACTTGGTGCATAACGTACACGTACTTTTTTCATATTAAATACCTCTTTTCAAATTCATCCATATTATAGCACGATTTTTTTATGTTTACATTCAATCGGTTTGATTTTTCACATAATAAGCCATAATTAAAAAGGCTCTAAATTAGCCTTAATTATATATTTTAATACTGGAATCATTATATTCTTTGCGAATTTATATTTTAAGATTTATAATATCATTACAAATTATGGTAAGGAGTAAATAACATGAACATTGGAATTGATAAAATAAGTTTCTATGTACCCGACTTGTTTATTCACATGGATGATTTAGCTCAGGCTCGCAATGAAGATCCCAATAAATATAAAATTGGCCTAGGACAGGAAAAAATGGCAGTTTGTCCAATAACTCAAGATACTGTATCTTTAGGAGCCAATGCAGCAGCAATGATTTTAGATGATGAAGATAAAAAAAATATTGATTTAATTATTCTTGCCACAGAAAGCGGACTTGATTATTCAAAAGCAGGTTCTACAACAATTCATAACTTACTGGGTATTAATCCCTATGCGCGTGCTATTGAGTTGAAGCAAGCATGCTACGCAGGAACTGCCGCCTTATTTTTAGCTCAAGCACACGTCGCTCTCAATCCACAAAAGAAAGCACTTATTATTACAAGTGACATATCACGCTATGGTTTGAACACTCCCGGCGAAGTCACCCAAGGTGCGGGCTCTGTTGCAATGCTGGTATCAAAAGATCCTAAAATCGCTAAATTTAATCAAGATAATATTAGCTATACTGACGATACTTATGATTTTTGGCGTCCAAATTACAGTGAGTATGCTCATGTCGATGGTCATTATTCAAATCAAGAATATCACCGTTTATTTAAACTAACTTCTGATAAGTATCGTGAAACATATGATGTTCATTTAACTGACTTTGATGCCTATGCTTTTCATATTCCCTACACTAAGATGGGAACAAAAATTCTTGATTCTTTTGTAGAACGTAATCATGATCTTGCTTTGAAATTTAAAAATAGCATCACCTATAATAAACAGGTAGGTAATATTTATACCGGTTCATTATACCTACACTTTATCTCTATTCTAGATAACTTAGATTTAAAAGGGCAAAGCAAGGTGGCCTTTTATTCTTATGGTTCTGGTACAGTTGCTGAATTCTTTACAATGACACTGTGTGATAACTATAAGGATTATGTACTTGATGATGTGCATTGCAAAATGCTAGATAATCGCTCTAGAATATCGATTTCAGCATATGAAAAAGAGTTTTTAAAAAGTATTGTTAAAGATGGATCTCATCAAATACTTCCCAAAGACTCTGCTCGTTTTCAATTAAAAGAAATTAAAAATCATCAAAGAATTTACGTAGATAATGATAAAGATAAAAAAACTCATTCATAATGAATGAGTTTTTTTATAGTTTGTGGAACTCTTCTACATCTAATACGAATATTGTAGCGCCCCCGACTTGTACTTCGACAGGGAACGAAGCATATCTTCCAATATCATAAGAAGCGCTTGATGGCACGACTTCAGTTCTTTTCTTGCATTCCTTACCAATTATATCGATACAACGCTCCACACGATCATCTTCAACCCCAACAATTAAAGTAGTATTTCCTGCTTTAAGAAATCCACCTGTTGTTGCTAGTCTTGTTACTTGGAAATCTTCTTTATTTAAAGCTGATGATACGATTGAGCTATCATCATTAGAAACGATTGCTAATACCAACTTCATAGGCTTACCTCCTTTAGATACTTATATTATAGCACAAGATTAAACATTGAATCTAAAATGCACGATATCTCCATCTTGCATTACATAATCTTTACCTTCAGAACGCATTTTACCTGCTTCTTTTATGCCTTGTTCACTTCCATGCTCAATTAAATCATCATAGTGATAGACTTCAGCACGAATAAAACCTCTCTCAAAATCAGTGTGAATAATACCAGCACATTGTGGTGCCTTCATGCCGTTTGTAAACGTCCATGCTCTGATTTCCATTGGTCCAGCAGTGAAGAATGTTCTTAAATTCAAAATATTATAACTATGGCGAACAAGTTTGTCTAAACCACTCTCTTCGACACCAAGCTGTTCTAAAAAATCATCACGTTCTTCATCTTCAAGACTGGATAACATTTCTTCAACTGTAGCACTAATTGGAAGTACTGTTCTCTTTTGTTTTTCCGCATAAGCTTTCACATCTTGATACATTTGATTATTTTCCAGATCACTAAGGCTATCTTCGTCAATGTTGGCTACATAAATAACCGGCTTTCTTGTTAGAAAATGGAAAGGATGGATTATTTCTTCGCCTTTTTCATCTAACTTCAACTTAGTGAGCGGTTGATTATCTTCTAATAATGCCTTTGCCTGTAATAATATTTCTAATTCTTTAGCTGCATCTTTATCTTGACTTTTAGCTTTTTTGCCAACCCGTGCTAAACGATTTTCAACACTTTGTAGATCGGCTAGCATTAACTCTATTTCAATAATTTCAATATCGGAAACAGGATCCCCTATTGTTCCATGTTCGTGAACGATATCAGAATCAGCAAAACATCTCACAACGTGAACAATCGCATCCACTTCTCTTATATTAGATAAAAATTGATTCCCTAAACCTTCGCCTTTTGAAGCCCCTTTTACAAGCCCAGCAATATCAGTAAATTCAAAGGTTGTTGGTATGATTTTTTCCGACTCAATATGTTCTCTAATTCGATCCATACGAGGATCATTTACTTTTACTACACCCACATTGGGTGCAATTGTTGCAAAAGGATAGTTTGCTGCCTCAACTTGTGCTTTAGTAATTGCGTTAAATAATGTTGATTTCCCTACGTTTGGTAAACCAACGATTCCTGCTGTTAATGCCATTTATATCTGCTCCTTAATCATTTATAACTTTTTTCAATTTTCTATTAAATTCTTGACGTGTCATCATTATAACACTTCCACACCCATCACACTTAATTTTAATATCCGCGCCCATACGAACTATTGTAAAAGTTTCCGATTTCTTACATGGATGTTGTTTTTTCATTTGAACTTTATCATCTAATTTATATTCATAATTCATTTACATTCATCCTTTCATGTAATAAGTACGCTTCAAGCGTATTTTCTAATAATCCAACAATAGTCATGGGACCAACTCCTTTTGGAACTGGTGTAATCATACTTACTTTATCATAAGCAGTCTTTTCCACATCTCCATAGAGCGCACCTTGATGTCTATGAATTCCCACATCAATTACAACGTGATATGATCGCAACATTTCCGTCTTAATAAACTCTTTTTTCCCCATTGCGACTACGATGATTTCGTTTAAGAGAATTAATTCCTCTAAATTCTGAGTATGAGAGTGCGCTTGCGTAACTGTTGCATTACTTTGTTGCAATAAAGTAGCAACTGGATTACCAACAAGCCTGCTTCTTCCTATAACCAAGGCATTCTTTCCAGCCAAGGAAACATTATAATAATCTAATAAACTCATGATTCCTTTTGGTGTGCATGGAACAAAGCCTTGTTCTCCTGTCACAAGTTTACCAATGTTTGTCGTATGTAAACCATCTACATCTTTATTGGGATCTATAGTATTGATGATATGTTGTTCATTAATGGTTGAAGGTAAAGGGAGTTGTACAAGGATACCATCGACTGTATTATCTTTATTTAAATCTTCGATACTCTTGATGAGCTCAATTTCACTAACTGAAGCATCAAATCTAAATGTCTCACTTTCCATATTAACAGAAGCGCATTTCTTTTCCTTCGCCCGAACATAAGTTTGCGACGCTGGGTCATCACCCACAAGTATGACAGCTAACTTAGGTTTTCTTTTTCCCTGAGATTTCAATTTTTCAATTTTTTCTTTCAATATTTTTAGACGATATTCCGCTACAACCGTACCATTCATTAGCATATTATATCACTCCCTAATTGTCATTATAATATCATACACTATATAACCTTTCCATCTCTAATATTGAGAATTATTGTTGTAGGACCATCGTTATTAATATTAACATTCATATGCTCTTGGAAGACTCCTTCTTTCACAGTAAGATTGTATTGAGCTAACTTTTCGTTAAACGTGTGAAACATTTTCTTAGCTTGCTCAGGTACCATTGCTTGTGTAAAGCTTGGTCTATTACCTTTTCGACAATCGGCTGCCAAAGTAAATTGTGAAATTGATAATATCTCACCTTTTGCTTGATGAATATTTAAATTTAGTTTCCCTTCTTCATCTGGAAAAATCCTTAAATTCGCAATCTTTTGGGCAGCTTTTTCTAGATCCTCCTGTGTATCCCCTTCTTCAATACCAACTAATAATAAGAATCCAGATTCAATCGCATTAAAGACTTTATCATTTATTACTACATTTGCATTTAAAACTTTCTGAATAACTACTTTCATATCCTCACCTATCCTTATCTATATTTTAACAGAACATGTTACAATATAAATAGGTGATATTATGAACGAACCTTTAGCTTCTCAAGCAAGACCAAGAAATATAGATGATATAATAGGTCAAAAACATTTACTTGGAGAAGGAAAAATTCTAAGAGGAATGATTGAAAACAAAAAGTTATTTTCTATGATTTTCTACGGGCCACCTGGAACTGGAAAAACTACTACTGCTATGATTCTAGCAGAATCATTAAATAGACCCTATCGTCTTTTTAATGCAGTAACTGATAATAAGAAAAAACTCGATCAATTATTTACAGAAGCACAAATGACAAATGGTCTCGTCGTTATTGTGGATGAGGTTCATCGATTAAATAAAGATAAACAAGATACGCTCTTACCACACGTTGAGAGTGGCCTTATTACAATGATTGGCGCGACAACTGCAAATCCTTTTTTTTCAATTAACCCCGCGATCCGATCACGAGTGCATTTATTTGAGTTTAAGCCGCTGACACATGAAGATATTGTTTTAATTTTAAAAAAATCACAAAAAGATCCCCTTCATATTAATGAGGATGTTTACGAAACAATCGCATCTTCAGCAAATGGTGATGCAAGATATGCGCTGAATACACTTGAACTACTCTCATCTTCATTTTCTAAAAAACAAATCACAATGGAAGACCTACAACAAATTTCTCTTGGACTTAATATTTCAATGGATAAAGACAGCGACAATTACTACGATACATTAAGCGCCTTTCAAAAATCTATTCGAGGAAGTGATGTCCAAGCTGCTTTATATTATCTTGCAAAGCTTATACATGTTGGTGACTTTGATTCTATAGAAAGAAGACTTATTACGACTGTATATGAAGATATTGGACTTGCTAATCCTGCACTCTGTGAACGTGTAAGCGTTGCAGTAGATGCCGCAAGAAAAATTGGTTTTCCAGAAGCACGCATTCCGCTAAGTGTAGCGGTTATCGAAGCTGCTTTATCACCAAAATCTAAGAGTGCAGAGCATGCGATAGATAATGCGCTAGGTACACTTAAAAGTACGGCATATCAAACACCATACTATTTAAGATTAAATGCAGTAAATGTTGATCCTGATTCAATGTATGATTATGAACGCTCTGATTTATGGCATAAAATTCAGTATCTTCCTGATGCTCTTAAAAATCATGAATTTTATACACCTCAAAATATGAACTCTATTGAAAAAACACTCGCTAAAAATTATGAGACATTAAAACAATATAAACGATCAAATGATTTAAAGAAGTTGAAAAAGTAAGGATGACCTTACTTTTTTTCTGCTCTTCGATAGTATATATTCTTTACATATACTTTTTCGGCAAGATAATATGCCAAAATATTCACTATTATTCCAACAATTATAACCAAGAAATATTCATCTTTAGTCATCACTTTAGTTAGTAAACGAAGCGGAGTAAGAAGCATCGAAAAGAAGGGAAAATAAGAGATTGTTTCTACAAAGGGATTTTTCTCTACAATTAAGTTCCTAAGAAATTTACATAGAATAAATAAAGATGTGAAAGACAAGAGAAAAGGTAACTCCATCATAGATACTTCTTCAATAGAATGAATTTTTGTAGCAATCGCAGTCATTATAATTTGAATTAAAATCAAATTATTTAAAAATGGGACAAACGAGA
>DATBUC010000113.1:0-14237 GCA_036516515.1 Erysipelothrix sp.
CTGATGGTATTTTTAATTACAATTGTACACCAATGAAAATCTAGTTCAATATCAATAACAACTGGACAGTTTGAATCGGCATACTTTCTAATATTGGATAAGATATTTTCAAATAAACGTTCCATATAATAAAAATTAAGCAGTGTATAACGATCTTCTTTAATGTAATGACGATGAAGCTTTACGGTAAAATTCTTTAAAGCTAAGTCATTTTTAAAGCTATCAATGGTCCCATCAATAAAATCTTGGACATACACTTTTTCCATGGGCAATTCACTATCTTCGTTTAAGGAAAGTGTTGAGAAAAGTGAAAAGAGTTCATCAGAAATCGATTTAATTTGTAAGGCTTTTTGTTCACTGCGTGCCGCTAATTTTCCAATTTCTTGGGGGTTGTTTTCGTATTTTAAAAGGGTTAAATAACCAATTAATGAGGTTAAGGGGGTACGTAAGTCATGGGCTAAACTGGTTACCAAATCTTTAAGGGCGGCCTCTGAAACAATCAGTGCTTGGTTTTTTTCTGATAATTCACTAACTAAAGCATTAATTTCTTTGGCTAAGCGGCCCAGCTCATCTTCTTTTTGATCGCTGATAATAATATCAGGTGTCCCAGCACCGATTAATTCAATTTCATTGGTGAGGACTTTGATTCGTTGCGTAATTTTACGAATCCCAAAATAAAAAGAGAAGACAAAGGCAAAAATTGCTAGGGTAAATGCAATGTAATTGGCGTACAGATCACTTTCCGCACGGATTGAATAAAGAAACTCGACAAAGTAATACTCATCCCCAATTTTTATTAAGGAGGAGTCTTTACTTTCGTTATTAATGATTTCAACCTCTCTACGGCTGAGTAAATAATCATTGGTATAGATAATCTCGTTGGTCTTTTGATCAATGATATATATGATCATGTAACGACTGCCTTCAAACCATAGGTCTAAATCATCAATATTATCAAGAGCGATCTCTTGATCGGTGATAAAGGCTTGCAGTTTCTCTTCGTCTTTATCGATTACCGCTTGAACCCGGTTTTCTGACTTGATATATTTGAAAATCGGATTCGCAACTAAACTACGCGAACCATAGAAAGTGAATAGACCTAACATCAAGGCAGAAAGGGTAATAAAAAAGATTTTAAACCCCAGGGTAAGGTGTTTTCGTTTAATCAATTTTGTAACCTCTGCCCCACACATTCACAATGATCTGCGGGTCATCTGGCGTTTTTTCTATTTTTTTACGTAAATTTCGAATATGAACCATCACGGTATTGGCGGAGGAGTAGTAATAATCATCTTCCCAAACCGCTTCATAAATATTTTGGATTGAAAAAATTTTACCGCGATTTGAAGCAAGCAATTTTAAAATCCGAAATTCTCTTTCGGTCAATTCAATTAATTTGTCATCTTGATAAAGAAGATTTTTGGCTAAATCGAGGGTGAGGTTATCAATTTGTAATTGTTCGCTTGGGGCTTCAATTTGATTGCCACTATCGTATTGTACATAGCGGCGAATTAAGGATTTTACCTTTAAACCCAGTTCTGTAAAAGAGAATGGTTTGGCTAAATAATCATCGCCACCCACTGAGAAGCCAACAAACTTATCTTGTTCACTTGCTTTCGCGCTGACAAATAGAATCGGTGTATTAACTTTTTTACGTATCAATTCACTCAGTTCAAAGCCATTAATTTCGGGTATCATCACATCAAGAATGATTAAACTAAAATGGTCGTCTAACACGTTTAAGGCGTCAAGCCCGTTTTCAAAGGCTGAAACTTCATAGCCATCAATTTCTAAATAGCGTTTGATTAAATCTCTAATTTCTTTATCATCATCGACAAGCATAATTTTTTTCATTGACTTCACCTCACTTCTATTATAGAACTTTTGTCATCATATTAATAATTTAATTATTTCTTTCTAATGGTTGTGCGGTATTTACTTAAATCTTGATTCCATTCAACCACTTCTTTATCACTGGCTGTTTTTTGAAGCGCTGTATTTTCTTTTAAATAAGTGATCATGTATTGGGTTACCTTTTGCGCCCCTTTAAAGTTGACATGGTCGCCTTTATCATAAGTATCTTGTTTCCAATCAATCCCCACTTCTTCTTGAAGTAAATTTAAATCAAGATGCTTGATTGAAAGTTTATTGGCCAGCGCATCGATTGTATTGTGGCGTTTATAACTCCAGTTTTTCGCTGAAGGGGCACTGACAAAGACCACTTCGATGCCTCTATCTTGGGCTTTTTTTACCATATCGGTAATGATTTCTTCGTTTAAGGCTGATAATTCTCTTTGCTTGTCAGTGGGTTTTAGATTGACACTGCCTTCAAAAGCCACGGTTTTGTTATTGTAGCGCCACCCTTTAAGCGGATTGCGAGCGGTTGAAACGGCTTCAGGGTTTTTAAAGGCTGCCAATTGTTTCCAATTATCATGATAATTGAATAAGGGGAAATATTGGTTCAATTTACTGGTAAAGGTATGGTTGATGGTACTGGTCCAATCACCAATTTCTTTAAAAAAGTTATTTGTTTCAATCACTAAAACTTGCGGGTTTTGTTTTTCGAGTATTTCAAACAAAACCTTACTGGATTCTTGTACGTTTAATGAAGGCACACCGATATTGTAGCTTTTCCAATTTTCAGCTGCCCAAAATTCCATCGGCATAAAGTTTGCATATGATTCACTATCGCCTGCAAAAAGAAGATCTAAACTATGATCAGCTTCAGAAAAAATCCCATTAAAAGAAGGACTTTTATCTTTTGCATAAGGATTCTCATCTTTAGGAACAAAAAATGGCGTAATCAACATGATCAAAATTAAAAAACCGGCTGTAAATGTTAAAGATCGTATAATTTTCATCTGCTACCCTCCTAAAAATTCGCATAGATTAATTCGACAATCGCATAGCCAAAACCATAAGCACCAAAAATAATTAAGAATAATAAGGCACTATAATAAAAGGCAAATCTAAATGGTAAGCGCCATGAAGCAATTTTCGCTCTCAGTTTGACACCTTTTTCTTTTAAAATGCCCACAACTATCATTAAGATTAAACCAAACAATAATAATTGGAAATCATAAATATCCAAGCCTTTTCCTAATATGGTGCCATCAAATAAGCTGGTGAATTGAAAATCGGTAAAGATGCGTTGCAACATCAAGCCCGCATTGCGCACGCCATGGGAACGGAAAATCATCATGCCAATATTTACTAATACAAACGTGCGTAGCCAGCGTAAAACATTGAGGCTTTTGTGTTCCCTGTCTATTTTTAACTTGGTAAACACCTTCACAATAAGCGGCTCAAAAAGCATGCCTAAGCTGATTAAGATAAAATAATACATACCATAGAGAATGTATTGCCATTGGGCACCGTGCCATAAACCATTGGCTAACCACACTGCAAAAAGCGCGATTAAGCTGGGAATTAAACGGGCATAGTATTTACCTAAAAGGGGTTTTGCTTTTTTACTGAGCTTTCTTGTTTTCTTAGAGAGTGAAATTGGGTAAAAGATATAATCTTTAAAAAAAGCACCCAAAGTCATATGCCAACGTCGCCAAAACTCTGATACTGTTTTGGATAAGAACGGCTGATTAAAGTTTTCTGGTAGAGTGACATTAAAGATTTGCGCAACCCCAATCACGATATCCATGGTTCCAGAAAACTCAGCATAGAGTTGTAAAGTATAAAGTAAGATGCCCGCAAGTAAAATGGCACCTGGATAGGTATCGACATGGTTAAAAACTGTCATGACAAAAGGATCAATCCGATCGGCAATGACCATCTTTTTAATCAATCCCCAAAGTACTCTTTGTAGCCCAAAGGTTAAATTTTCATAACGAATCGGTGCTTGTTCTTTTAAGGCTGGCATCACTTGATCATAGCGAGCAATAGGCCCTTCGATCATTGTGGGAAAGAAACTTAAAAAGAGTAAAATATTTAAAGGATTTTTTTCACTTTGAATCTTTTCATTTTTGACATCTACAAAATAGGAGATGGCTTGTAAGGTAAAGAAAGAAATCCCCATTGGTTGAATTAATTTCTTAAAAGGAAAAATACTTTTGTTGAATAAGATATTGAGGTTTTGGGTAAAGAAATTGTAATACTTAAACCACAATAACATGCCCAAAGGAATCAATATGGCTACAAGCAAGATGCTTTGCTTGTGTTTTTTGTTTTCACTTTTTTCTATCAAGAGCGCCCCAAGGTAGGTTGTGAGGGAAATGAGTATTAAGTAGACAATTAAGCGTTGACTCAATAAAAAGTAAAACACCAAACTGAAAAGTAAGAGTGTTTTACTACGAAGTTTTCGTGGACTTAATTGATAGGCAATCATTGATAAAGGCAAAAACACCAACAAAAAGACAAAACTATTGTAAGTCATTAGTCTTCCTCAGAAAGACGTTGTACCATTTCCCAAAGACCTTGTGCTGAGTTAAAGTTGTGTGGTTTGATTTCGTTGTAAGGAATTTCTACATCGAATTCATCTTCTAATTCTGCGACCAACGTTAAAATTGAAAACGAATCTAAAATACGATCATCAACTAAACTTGTTTCATTTGCATAATCGACATTACCTTTGATATCTTCTAAAATTTCAATAACTTTTTCCATTATATTTGCTCCTTTACTGTATTAATGGTATCGGTTTGAATGGTATCGCGCACCACTTCAATCCCGTTTGTTTCTGATTTAAATAATACTTGTGGCATATCACGGCTTAAAAACAAAAAGATGCTTTCAGTGATGCTATAGGCGCCTACTTGTTCAAAGACAAGTAAATCATTGACGCTTAGGCCTTTAAAAGGCATATCTTTGACTAAGACATCGGCCACGGTACATAAGGAACCACAGAGTTCCCATTCTTTTTCTTCTTGATTATCACTTGTTTTAAGATGAGTGATAAAGGGTTGTTTCATGCCCAAAAATTGACCGTAGTAATTTACGTGATGTATCCCACCATCTAAGATGGCATAGTTTTTATCATAATTGACTTTGCTTTCAACTACTTTAGTGACATATTGGCCACAGCTTGCGACCAAATAGCGACCAATTTCTAAGGCAATATTGCCCGAGAAATTAAGGTTGTCAAGATTTGTCTTTAATGTTTCTAAACTATCATCTTTTTTGGCTTCGAAATAATGAATTGGTAAGCCCGGGCCATATTCTAAGGTTGTAAAAGAAACCCCGTACTTACTTTCTAGCAGTGTCATAAAGTCTTTCATCTTGACCAGTTCTTTTTGTGTCTTACTGCTTTTCTTTTGTGTTCCTGAATAAACTTGAATCCCTTCCCACTTCAAATAAGGATAACTTTCTTTTTGGGCGAGGATTTGTTCGATTGTATTTTCATCCATGCCAAATTGATTGCCACTGCTTAAGCGTAAAAGTACCTTAATTTCTTTTTGGTATGTTTCACTTAAGTCAGCTAGAATCTCTAAATGGTGCAATGATTCAATCGTATAGATGGGTTGGGTTGCTTGTTTGAAGATCATCTCAATGTCATCTTTGTTTTTATAAACGCCAGAGAGAATGATTTTTTCATTGGGAATCTGATGTTTTTGACAAATCCGATATTCACCAGGTGAACAGACTTCAAAGCCATCAACCCACTCTTGCATCCGCCCTACTAAAAGCGGATTGGCTTTCATCGCATAAATTAATTTTATATTAGGCAGCTGTTTGCGGATGTTTTGAATATGCGCTGCTAAGATGTCTAAGTCAAATAAGTAATAGGGTGTTTTGACTTCAGGTAGTGCTGTAATTTTTTCAATCATTGTATCCCTACTTCCATTTTTAATTGTTGGCGGTTGACCTTGCCATTTTTAGTGAGCGGCATTTCATTTACTTGAATAAAGGTATTGGGAATCATGAAATGTGGTAATTTTGCTTCTAAGTAAGTGAGTAAACTTTTGACATCAATATCACCTTGATAAATACCATAGATCTTGTATTTCTTTTCATGATAGATACAACAAGCTCTTAAAACAGCTTCGTTTTCTTCGATTTTCTTTTCAATTTCTTCAAGTTCAATGCGATGGCCCATATGTTTGATTTGGAAATCTTTGCGCCCTTTGATACAAAGTAAATTGTCATCGTTGTAATAACCTAAATCACCCGTGCGATAAATGAGTTCGCGATAATTTGGATTTAAAGGGTTTTGCACAAAGGCCTTTTCTGTTTGTTCTGGGTTATTAAAATAACCTAAGGATAAGCTGGCCCCAACCACGCAAATCTCGCCAGTTTCATGGCTTTTCTCAATGGCTTGATTATTGTCGTCTAAAAGTAGGATGCGATCATTTCTAAAGGGGTGACCAATCGGTAATTCTTGATCATAATCCGTATCGCGCTCTAATTCGAAATAAGTACAATTACAGGTTATTTCTGTCGGACCATAAAGATTTACGAAATCTGTCATAGGTAAGGCTTGACGCCATTTCTTTAAATGTTTTACGGGCATTCTTTCACCACTAAACATAATTTTTCTTAAACTGATTGGTTTACGATAATCAAGTCCCTTAAATGTGGTAATTAAACACAAGGCAGAAACAGCCCAGATCAAGATGGTTGCATTATGATCACAAATATAGTCTAAAAGGGTCATCGGATCACTGAAATATGTTTTCGGAATTAATAAAAGTGTTCCGCCGGTTCTGAGTGCTGAATAAATATCTTTAACTGAAACATCAAAATCAAAGGGTGCTTGGTTGGCAAAGATATCATGTTCATTAAAGGCAAAGGTTTCTCCAAAGGTATCGATAAATTCAATTACCGAACCATGAGAGACGACAACGCCTTTAGGAACCCCGGTTGAGCCTGAGGTAAAGAGGATATAAAGTGGATCGGTGGAAATTTGTTGCGCGACCCGCTTTTCAATCATACTTAAATCATCTGTTTCTATAAGCAGCTTTTCATAAGTGAAGATTTCTAAATCTTCTTTGATAAAGGCTAAGCGTTCACTTTGTTTCTTATCACTGATAATTTTGTTTGTATTTAAGATGTCTAAAATCGCTTTGATGCGCTCATCAGGTTGTGAGGGATCGACAATCACATAGTGACAGCCCGCATAAACTGAGGCAAACATCATGGTTAATGTTTCAATACTTTTTTCTTTTAAAATAATAATCGGTTCGTTTTGTTTGTAGTGTGTTGCCAGTTGCGCGCCGATAAACTGCGCATTTTGATTGAGCGTTTGATAGGTACATGTTTTGTTGGGTTCAATCACGGCAATCTTATCGGGGTGCATTTGCGCACTTTGTTTGAGATAGCTTAATATATTTTGCATATTAAACACTCCTTTCATGTTCGAATTGAGTATAGCACATCAATTCTTAACACTTTCTTAAGAAGACATTAAGTATTCTTAAGTTCAATTATGAACTGACATATTGTATGATGTTGACAGGTGATAACATGAATTCCCAAATCTACTTATATCGTTATGCAAATAACACTGAAGCAAATTTCAAACTCGCTTTAGCGCATTTTATGCATGCTGAGCAAATCTTATTGGAACCGACGCTGTTGCGTAATCAACAAAATAAACCCTACTTTGCAGGGAATCCCTTTTATTTAAGTAAAGCCCATACCGATGCGCATCACTTTGTAGCCTTTTCTTTAGAGAATCTCAGCATTGACTTTCAAGATCAACGTTTAATTGATACGCAAAAAATGAGTGAACGTTTTTTTACTGATGATGAAAAATTATGGCTCAATAACCAAGACCCTCTGGCTTTTTATCATGTTTGGACGGCAAAAGAAGCGGTGATTAAGTATTATAGTCAAAATATAGAAGACGTCATCGATACTTTTTCTACCCTTAAGTTATTAAAGAAAACCGATCCTGACTTTAGCTTACGAACCTATCATATCGCCTCTTGCTTTGGGGCTGTATTAGCTCAAAACCCCTTTGAATTAAGTCCCTATATCGTTAAGGACAATGGTATAATAGAACAAGAAGAGATAAAGGAGAGCGATTATGCGCTTAGATAAATTTTTAGCACATGCTGGCTTTGGCAGTCGCAAAGAAGTTAAGCAATTGGTCAAAGATGAAATGGTGATGGTCAATGATAGTTTAGTTAAAAAGGCAGCGATGCATCTTGATCCTGAAAAAGATGTGGTCAGTGTCGATGGGATTGTGATTCCTTATTTAGGGACCGTCTATTATATGTTGCATAAACCAGCTGGATATATTTGTTCTCATGATAATGGTTTGTATCCCTCTGTGTTAGAACTGATTGAACCTTATCAAGATGATTTAATCATGGTGGGTCGTTTAGATGTCGATACAGAAGGATTACTCTTAATTACCAATGATGGTCAATTCTCACATCGGATTGCCCATGGTAAAAAAGCCGTCATGAAAAAGTACTATGTGCAATTAGAAACTGAATTTGATCAACGTTTTATAGCGGAACTAGAAGCGGGCATCACTTTAGAGGATGAACCGCTTAAACCGGCAATTGTCGAAATGATTGATGAACAATCCCTATATTTATCGATTGCGGAAGGAAAATATCATCAAGTAAAGAAAATGATGCATTATTGCGACAATGCCGTGACGTATTTAAAAAGAGTCCAAATTGGCGATTTAACTTTAGATGAAGCGTTAGCACTGGGTGAATATCGTCGTTTACGTGAAGATGAAATTGCTTTATTTGACTAGATAAAGGACGTGGGAAGATGAAGTGTATTGCGATTTCTGGTTTATCAGGTTCTGGCAAAACAAGTTTAATTAATGAGTTAGCTTTAATGTTGCCCAATGTAAAGGTTTTATCGTTTGATGATTATGACTTTGATCAACAAATCAACAATTACTATGAGTTACTTTTAGATTCAATGGATTACAATCTGTTAGATTTAACGGCTTTGAAAAACGATATTTTAAGCAATACGAATTATGATTTTATCTTACTTGATTATCCTTTTAGTTATAAACAAAAGATGATCAGCCCGTACATATCCCTATCAGTGTATTTGGATACGCCCTTTGATGTTGCCTTATCCCGACGCTTATTACGCGATCACCAGGATAATGACCAATTACTTATTGCACTGCATCAGTATCTCAATCACTCACGGAAAATTTTTGTGAACTATCATCACGATATGATGCTTGATTGTGATATTATTTTAGATGGTCAAAAAGACTCAGAAGCTTTAGCTTATGAATTAATTGAAATCATTCATAAAAGCTTAGTCATTTAAGGAATAAGCATTGCGAAAGGATTTGAAAAGATGACACGTAAAAAAACACCGGTAATCAATAATATTGTGGATGCCTTTAAAATTATGGATATGATTAATGAATTAGAACAAGTTGGAGTGACTGAGATTGCGCAAACTTTAGAGATCCCTAAGGCTACCATTTATCGCATTCTCAAATCGCTTGAAGCGGTCAATGCGGTAAAACAGAACAAAGATACCTCCTACAGCCTGGACTATCATTTACTAAATTACGCCAAAGGTGTTTCTTTAAAACAAGATATTATCTCAATCGCGCAAGCACATATGGAAGAAACCGTTAAAAAGACAGGTGAAACCATTTATTTAGGAATGGAGTATAAAAAACATCTGGTCATTTTAAATCGCATCCATGGTGAGTTTTATCAACTACAATCGAGTATCCAACCTGTGTGTGATTTGTATTGTTCTGGTTTGGGTAAACTCTTTTTAGCGCAATGGTCTGATGAAGATTTAAAAGATTATTTCCATAATCTCCCTAAACGAACCATCCACACCATCAACGAATACGACCGCTTTAAAGAGATTCAAAAAGAAATTATTAAAAACAATATTTCTACCGATAAAGAAGAATTCGAGTATGGCTTAACCTGTTTTGCAGTCCCAATCTTTGATGAAGAAGGTAAAGTGGCTTATGCCTTAAGTATCTCGGGTCCTGCCAGTCGTTTAGAATATAAAGGCATTGATTTCTTAGTCTCCTCATTACAAGACTGTGCTTTAAAGATTCAAGAAGAATGGTTATCAAAAAAATAGCGCCTGACTTTTACGTCAAGCGCTATTTTTTTAGTTTAGACGATCTTTGGTATCGCCTGTTTGAATGACTTCTAAACAAGAATCTAAAGCAAATTGGGTCATATTTCTAACTGAGACATCAGTATAGTAAGCACAGTGATGGTAGAAAAGCACTTTAGGATGGTTTAAAACTCTTAAGAAAAGACCATCTTCAATGTCTTTGTTACTGAAGTTGCCTGGTACATAAGGAGCCTCTTCTTCATAAACATCAAGGGCTGCACCGGCAAGTTCATTTGCATCGAGTGCTTTTAATAAGGCATCACTATCAACTAAAGTACCGCGTGCACAGTTAATTAAGTAAGCATCATCTTTCATGATTTTAAACATATCTTCATTAAAGAGATGATAGTTTTCTTTAAAGGCTGGCATATGTAAAGAGACAATATCTGCTTGCGCAACTGCTTCTTCGACACTATCACAGTATGTTAAAAGATCTTCTAAACCTGCTCTTGGGTAAGGATCATAGGCTACAATCTTGGCGCCAAAGCCTTTGAAAATTTCTGCTGTTAAAAGACCAATATGACCCGCTCCAATGATGGCAACGGTCATATCTTTAATGACACGGGCACGGATATCAGGTGTCCAGGTAAAATCACGTGATGCAACTTTTTGGTCAAGTTGAGCTGATTTGCGGACTAATTGTAGACCTAACATGACAGTATATTCAGCAATAGATTCTGGTGAATAGGAAGCCACATTAGTAATAATAATATCGTGTTTTTTCGCTTCATCTAAATCAAAAATCTCATAACCCGCGGTACGTTGGGCGACTTGTTTGATACCGCGTTTTTTAAGTTCAGGATAGAGACGAGAATCAAACGGACCGACATGCGCAACCGTTATGCCATCATAACCTTCAACTTTGTCCACTGTTTCTAATGTTAAAGCATCGCTAATATAATCAACTTGAATTTGATGTTTTTCTGACCATTCTTCTATAAATGGCACTCTTTCTTGGTTAGCATTAAAGCATAGTATTTTAATCATTGTTTCCTCCTTATAATGTTGCTTTAAAGTCTTCATCTTCAATGACTTTAAAGACTTGATTACTTAATTTATAAACAAAAATACAAAGGGCTACCGGTAAGACAGCATAGACCATCACTAAAATAAGAATATTTACAAAGACACTGTTTTGTAAATAACCATAGGCAACAATCGGTCCCACTAAACCAGCAAAACCAAAACCAGCTGAAGCAGGTGTTCCTTGGATATTAAGTATTGGCGCTAAAGCACCCATAATCGCTGAGACAATCATAATAGGAAAAGCCATTTTTAAATTACTAAAGAAGTTTGGCATCATTGTTTTTACCCCACCTAAAACAATGGATACAGTAATTCCGACTTCGTTTTTAGCTTTATATGAACCATATGCCATAAAGACCACCACGGCAACAAGACCCAGGTTGGCTGCACCTGAACCAATCCCATCAAGGGAAATCGCAAAGGCAATGGCCACAACTGAAATTGGTGTGAGAATTAAAAGGGCAAAAATCACTGCGATAATAATACTCATTAAAATTGGTTGCAGTGCTGTTGCGGAAGCAACCACATTACCAATAAGACGGGTAATCGATGAAACATAAGGTAAAGTGACTAAACCAATAATCCCTGCGCCTGCTCCCACGATACTTGGAAAGGCAATAGTAGCAAATGCTTTTACTTTGTCTTCAATCAGTAAAGCAAACCACACAGCAATTCCGGAAACAAGCATGGCATTAACGGTATCGCCAATTCCTGTAATTTGCCAAGCTCCTTCTACGGATATGACATTACCACTCCCGATAAAGGCAGCCGCCCCTACGGAAAGCATTTGAATAATACTGAGATCAAATTGTTTTGCTACCCCAATCCCTACAAGTACTGGCATGAGTAATTGAATCACTTGAACCACCGCTAGCATCGAAGCAAAGCCGTCCCAGACTGGAATTAAGTTTAAAAATATTTGACCAAAGATCGCGTTGGGAATCACCGCTGTAATAATCCCAACAGCTGACCCGTTGATTACTTTCATCACAAATTGTGAGACAGTGTATTTCTCTTTTTGTTGTGTATTCATTTTTTCCTCCTTATAAATATATATCAATGAACAACATAAACACGTTCTTTTTACTCCTTTCCATTTTATCGGAACGCGTTCCGCTATTTAACAATACCATGTCGATTTTGAAAGAAAAGCCTTTGTAAAGCAAAAAATCAGCCTTTTTGTTTTACCAAAGCTGATTTATTCGTTATAATATTAAGTATGTGAAATAAGTAATAAACTTTCATAAAGTTTAGAAAGGAATGTTTATGAAAAAAAGTCCGGTTATTAATAGCGTTGTCGATTCTTTTAAAATTTTAGACTTAATCAGTGAACATCATGAAATGGGCATTGCCGATATCGCCAAACAACTTGAACTACCCAAAACCACTGTTTTTAGAATTATTAAATCGTTAGAAGAGGCCAAAGTTATCAAACAACTGAATAACGCTAACTATGCTTTGGATTATCATATGCTCCATTATGCCAATAGTGTGATTACCAATGAAGATATTACCCAAATTGCTGAATCATTTATGCAAGAAGCTGTCGATTTGACAGGAGAAACCATCAACCTGGGTATGGAATATAATCAAGATTTAGTCATCCTAAAACGAATTCATGGGGACTTCTATCAATTACAAACAGCCCTGCGCCCAGTTGGCCAGTTATATTGTTCGGGGATGGGTAAACTCTTTTTAAGTCAATGGTCTGATGAAAAACTAAAAACGTACTTTCAAGATCTTCCTAAAAGAACAATTAACACCGTCAATACCTTTGAACTTTTTAAAGCCAATCAAAAAGAAATCATCAACGACCATATTTCAATTGATAATGAAGAATACGAATATGGTATGTCTTGTTATGCCGTACCAATTTTCGATAAAAATGGCAAAGTCGTCTATGCCTTAAGTGTCTCTGGCCCTACCGGTCGCTTAGAATATAAGGGTATCGACTTTCTTACAAGCACACTCAAACAATGTGCACAAAACATTCAAGATGTTATTATTGCCCAAGACATATAAAAAGGACGCTCAGCGTCCTTTTTTAAATGATAATTCTTTTTCCTAACTTCTCTTCAACAAGTTTCCAGCCTCTGCGACATTCTGAAGTTTTGATATCTGGCTTAAAGCCAAGCTCGAGATAGAGGTTAATTGCTTTGTAGCTGGTTGTTTGGGTGGTGAGATAAGCTTCTTGATGGTATTTTCCTAAAACATCAACGGCTTTACTCACAAGCGCTTTACCTAAGTCTTGGCCTTGAAATTCTGGTTTAATCGCGACCCAGTGTAAACGACCTACTCCTTCATCATTAAACCAGGCCATGGTTGTGCCGATGAATTGTCGGTCTTGGTCGACAAGAAACAAACATCGCTTAGTAAGTGCCTGTGTTTGATCCTTAAATTCTTCGTGAAAGTGTTTTAGAGCCTTTTCTTTACTGGAAAATTCACCAACACTGCTTTCGATGTCTGCCCAGTATGTTTCATAGCCCTTTAGATAGTATGTGAAATGGTAGCCTCTTGGCAAACGATAAATCTCGGTATTACTTAAATCATTGGATTTCATAAATAATTCGATATATTCCATATTGCCACGTTCCCTTCTACATTACATTATAAGTGATATAATGATAATAATAAAGGAGTGCTCATGAAAATATATATTGATGGTGATGGCTCACCCGTAGTAAAGGAAACAATTGCGATTGCGAAGGTCTATCAACTTGAAGTCATTGTGGTTAAAAACTATGCTCATGAAATTGTCGATGACTATGCTACGGTGGTGAGTGTGGATGTTGGGTTTGATAGTGCTGATTATTATATTGTAAATAAGATTGAGGCACATGATCTTGTGATTACGCAAGATTACGGCTTGGCTTCTCTTTGTCTTACAAAAAATGCTTTGGTCATGAATCAAAATGGCTTAATTTTTACAAATGATAATATTGAGACTATGTTATCGCGTCGTTATTTACATGCGAAAATGCGGGCTGAAAAGAAAAGACACCAACATATCCCTAAACGCAGTCAAGAAGATAATGATAAGTTTAAAAAAGCTCTCATGAATATCATAGAAAAACACCTCTAATGAACTGACCCCATTATCTTGGACGGTTAAATTAAGCGCATAAACTAAAGGATTGATTTCTGTGTTGTACAGGAGTTAATCCTTTTAGTTTGAT
>DATBUC010000114.1:0-1527 GCA_036516515.1 Erysipelothrix sp.
TATCTTTATTTTCCCTTTTTCTATATGTATTCCAAAATCTACAATTGTATCATTTAAACAGACTTCCATGGTGTGTGCAGAGTTATTACCTATGTTTTCCAATAAATAAACCCAGTGCATATCACCTCTATATTTTTCATGAATTTCAGTGATGTCAACATTTGAGCTAGCAGTGTTATATGTTCCATCTTCATTAAGAATTACACAGACCATAGGCTTAGTGATGTGATCTTCTGTAATACTCTTCTCGATTTTCATATCCATAAAAGGCATAACATCTAACCTTTTCATTTCAATTAGGTTGTTCGCATTTTCAGTGTGTAATTTATTGTTCTGATTGTAAGTTATATATATTGCAACTAGCGTAAATAAACCACCTAATATCGCTCCGAAATAACTACCAAAAAAGGACACCCAATCTGAATTACTTATGTTAGATTTGAAGTTATTTCCTATTATCCACTTATCCATTATTAATGGAATGCCCACAACTAAAACAATAAAGGCAATTCCTAATATTATGTAACTTTTTTTTATCCCTTTCATGTTTTTAAGCTCCATTTCTATGATAGCCTCATTTTATTGGTCTTCATAAATGACCAACGCTTCAAAAATGCGGTCAATATCATCATCACCAGGTTGCTTTCCTTTAATCGCGTAGACCTGTAGAATCGCTAACATCAAAAAGTCCTCTTTCTTCTTGCCTAACAAGCTTCTTTTCAGTTCACGAATCATAAGTAGCATGTCAGTATTCAAAAAACCATTTCTCGTCAATGCTTTCTTCGGCCGCTTTAGATCCAGCCGATAAATAGAAGCCACTAAGCGAACTTCCAACTCAGCCAGCAATGCATTGATTTCATTGTCCAACACAATACCAAGTTGCAATAAGAGTAAACCATCGGCTTTCTTCCAATCTTCCTCAGTCAGCGTTTCACCGGGCGGCGCAGGAATTCTTCTCATCAGCACTCGGAGTGCATTGATTTGCGCAAAGTAGCCTTGCATCAAATTCAGATGCTGGATTACTTTCGTATCAAACCACAGTTTGTTGTTGGTAATGATGAGTTCCAAACCATTGAAAAAGGATTGAAACTTCTCTGGTGTGCTAAATGCATCCGAGTATTGTAGAAGCTTTCCATGGGGTAATTCAAAGTCCATACTACGAAGCAATGCATACCATTCCGCTTCTTTCCCGTTATTCAGTTGCATCTTCTGAGACAAGTTATCAAAAAAGTCGAGAACATCCTTATAGCTGTTAACCCGTTTTTCCAAAATCAATCCGGCAACTCTTGTAACCTCGTCCTTCTTCTTTAAGTAGAATGTGGTGACAAAAGCGATAATAAGTCCTGCACCTAAAGCGACTGCTATATTAAAGATGCCCTCCCACATAAAGCTGGGCAAACCCCAGAACTCCTCCACTTTCATCTAACTAACCACCTCTCTGTCCAGGTTTTTTAGAAGTTCAAGAAACTTCAACTAAATAATTTTACTTTCCTTACCTCTTTTAGATTCCTTCTTTACTTTTTCCCA
>DATBUC010000115.1:0-8765 GCA_036516515.1 Erysipelothrix sp.
GTTCCAATATTACCTGCTAATTCAACAACACGACCATCTTTTGTCACTGATTCAGCATCCTTCAATACTTTTAGCGCTTCTTTGTGCTCTAAAAATGATTGTGCTTTTTCTAGATACGTTGATTTTTGCTCATCTGTAGGATTAAGAATAATGTGTCCTTCAATCGCATCTAAAATAATTTCTTGACCGTGCTCACATTGATCAAGTAAGGCACCGGCTCCCACAACAGCAGGAATTTCAAGACTACGCGCCATAATCGCTGAGTGTGATGTTCGGCCTCCGATCTCAGTGGCAAAACCTTTAACAAATTTGCGGTTTAACTGAGCTGTATCAGATGGTGTTAAGTCATTTGCGACAATGACAACTTCTTCATCAATAATAGATAAGTCTGGGATATTAACATTTAATAAATGTGCTTGTATACGATAAGTGACATCCTTTAAGTCTGCTGCTCTTTCTTTAAAATATGGATCATCCATACTTTCAAAGATCATAATGAATGAGTCAGCAACTGTTTTAACTGCAAATTCAGCATTTACTTCTTCTTCATTAATTTTGGCTTCAATTTGAGAAATAAATTCTGGATCTTGAGTAAACATTAAGTGTGCGTCAAAGATAGCGAGTTCTTCCTCAGCTAAACGACCTTGAGCTTTTTCTTTAATTGCCTCAATGTCTTTTTGACTGTCTTTCAATGCTTGTTGAAATTTTTCAATTTCTTCACTTGCGACACCTTTTTTCTCTTCAACTACTAACTCAGGATGCGACAATTTGAATACTTTTGAAACTGCAATTCCAGCTGATGCTGCGATTCCTTTTATCATAATGAATCTCCCTTTCATAATTTCTTACTTCCACTAGTAATTTTATCATTTTATAAGAATAATATCAAAATATCTTAAAAATATAGGTCAAAATTATAGGTAGCTGTGTTATAATATTGCTACTGGAGAAGTACCCAAGAGGCTGAAGGGGTCGGTCTCGAAAACCGATAGGAGTCTTATAGGCTTGCGGGAGTTCAAATCTCCCCTTCTCCGCCAATAATAAATTAACAAAACACCAATTTAAATATTGGTGTTTTTATTTTTAATTATATCGGCAACATCTTGCATATATTGAAGTCGTGCTGTTTCATCATGAACAGCATTGCAAGGAAGCCAGACATTTTCTTTACTGCCAACCAATCCCATTAAACCATCTACATAAACATTTTGGATCGGATCGCCAAGTTTGATAAAATCTTCCTTAGACATATTGGCACTTGTTAAAAAGATTGTTTGGTCTATTTCTAAAATACCTTCCATCTTTCCCCGATTTTCTTGTTTATACACATGATTTTTTAAAAATACTTTATCAAAAAAACCTTTAATAATTGCTGGGGGACCATACCACCAAATAGGGAAAATAAAGATGAGACGTTTGGCCTCTTTTAATGCTTTCGCATAATCCTCTGCCAAAGGATCCTGATGAATTCCTTTAGAAAATAAAGCTAAATCTTTTTCTTTAAGCACGGGGTCAAAATCGTCAGCAATTAAATCAATAATTCGATAATCAACGTTTGTTTCAATTAATGTTTCTTCTACTCTTTTTAATACTTTGCTATTAAAACTTTCCTTCCAAGGATGAGCATAAATTACTAATGTCTTCATAGCATACCTCCATTGCTTAATTTATCATGATATCCCTTGACATGACACTAAATTGCCCAATAAAAAAGGACAACCGAAGTTGTCCTTAAAATTAGTCTTCTTTACGCATGTAATATGGTGTTACATGAACTGGTAATCCTTTTTCATCGTAGATGATTTCTGGAATACCAACAAGGAGTGGTTCGATGTAATCGAGCGCTTCTTGTGTAATACCGGCAAAGTCTGGTAAGATCCACTCTAATGGGAAGTTTCTTACGTGGTTTGCAATATTCTTAGCGTCTGTTGCTGAGTAAACAACATCATAGTCGTCACCCTCAACACGGTTTAAGATAACTGTTTTTCCTGTAAATGCAGGGTCTACTGAACGCATATGTGCTGACATTCCAAGTTTGAATGACTCTTCAACGTCAACTTTTGATTGTTCTGTAGCATGTGAACGTTGTGCATTGCTTAAGTCTTGAACTTTAGCACGTTCAGAAATACCAGCTTCTAAGATCATATCTCTTAATGCTGCACCTGAACCACCAAGAACGGCGTGTCCAAATGTATCATTTTTAGATTCTTGAGCTGATAAGTATGTACCGTCTTCGTAACGGACACCTTCACTTACAACGATGTAGCATTTGTTTTTCTCATCGATGTGTTTCTTAACTGTTGCTAAGAATTTTTCTTTATCGAAAGGTTGTTCTGGTAAAACTAATACGTCAACAATACCTGTTACACAAGCACTTGCTGCTAACCATCCAGCGTCACGTCCCATTGTTTCTAAAATGAATACATCTTGACGTGTATACACTGTTGAGTCTAACCATGTTTGGTATGCTGTTGTTGCAATGAATTTTGCAGCTGAAGCATATCCTGGGCTATGGTCCATAACCATTAAGTCGTTATCAACTGTTTTTGGACATCCAATGAATTGGAATCCTTCTAAGTTGTTCTTTTCTGCATATTGAGTTAATGCATAAACTGTATCCATTGAGTCGTTTCCACCTGTGTAGAATACTGTACGGATATCATATTTTTCGAAAATTTCGAATAGTCGTTTGAAATCTTCTTCATTTTCACGAAGTAATTTATAACGACATGATCCAAGCGCACTTGAAGGTGTTTGACGAAGTACTTTGTTTTCAAAGTCACTCATATGTGTCAAATCTACAAATTGCTCATCTAAGATTCCTTCAACACCGTGAAGTCCACCATATACTGTTTCGTATAATGGATTTAATTGGTTTGCTTTTACAATTCCAGCAACCGTTGCATTAATAACTGATGTTGGCCCACCTGATTGAGCCACTAAACAATTAGCCATAGTCTCTATCTACTCCTTTTTACCAACTTCTATTATACACAATTATTTAAAAATTACCAAATTATTTTTCTTCAAGTATTTCAGCGATTTCAAGCCACTCTTTTTCCGCTCTTTTTATTTGATTATGAATGTCATCAATTGTTTGATTAAGCACTTCCATCTTCTCAAAATCATGATAAAATTCCGGCTCGAAACGACTCTCACGATGTGCTTCTAAATCTACTTCCAACTCTTCCATTATCTCTTCAAGCTTTTGCTTACGATTTTGTAATCTCTTGATTTCTTTATAGGATTGGTTACGCTCTTTTTTCTCTTCTTTTACTTCTTGTTTTTCTTCCGCTAAAACCTGCGTCAACTCTTTTTCACTATGATAGACTTTACCATTTTTAATAATCAATAAGTCTGTCGCAATTTTATCAACAAAATAGCGGTCATGTGAAACAAAAAGCATTGAACCATCATAATTTAATAATGCTTGCTCCAAGGCTTCTCTACCATAGAGATCTAAATGGTTTGTCGGTTCGTCCAAAACAAGAAAGTTGTCTTGTGCTAACATGAGCTTCACAAGTGAGAGCCGCACGCGCTCGCCACCCGATAACACAGCAATCTCTTTAAAAATATCTTCTGAAAAGAATAAAAACTGAGCCAAACTTTGGCGAATTTGGGTATGATCTAGATCTGGGAAATCGTGCCAGACTTCCTCAATCACGGTATTACTTAAAGAAAAATCTAAAAGTTGTTGATCAAAATAACCCATTTCAATTTGATGACCGAGTAAAAAATCACCCGATACAGGCGGTATCTTACCGGCTATTGTTTTTAATAAGGTCGATTTCCCCGTCCCATTTTCCCCAATCACGGCAAACCTTTTGCCCTTGGTGAGTTTAAAATCAAATTCAAGTAAGGGAACACCATCATAACCAACCGCCAAATCTTCAGTAATTAAAACATCATTACCGCCACGCAGTCTGGATTTAAATTGAGCCGTAAACTCTTTTTTACTGTCTTTTTCTTTTTCATCCATCCGGATACGTTCAATATATTTTTCTTTACTTTTTACAAAGCTGGCCTTAGAAGCTTTACTTCTAAACTTCTCAAGTTGCTTTTCAAGACGCGCAATCTCTTTGCGGTTTTGTTCAAGAAGTCGTTCATCACGTGCCAAACGTGTTTTCTTTTCTATTTGAAATTGCGTATAGTTGCCAGCATAGCGTGTCGCTACTTTATGTTCAATCTCAACCACAACATTACAGACACGATCAATAAAACGTCTGTCGTGAGATACCACAACAACAGCACCATCATAAGCTTTTAAATATGATTCCAACCATTCAACTGTTTCAATATCCAAGTGGTTTGTTGGCTCATCTAAGAATAAAATATCTGGTTTACTAAGGAATAATTTTACAAATGCCAACCGTGTAATCTGACCGCCTGAAAAGGTTTTTAAAGATTTATCTAAATCAGCCTCTGTAAAACCAAATTGGTACAGTAATGTGTTGACTTGGTGGTCAATATTATAACCACCCCTTCTTAGAAAATCTTCCTGTACTTTAGCATACTGATTTAAAGTTGCACTGCTATGATCTGTTAACATGCGTTCTTCTAAAGCTTCCACTTGTAAACGTAGTTGGGTCAAATCGGCGTAGGCTTCTTTCAAAAATGCGCGCACTGATAATTCGTCATCATTTAAATGAATTTGATTTAAAAAACCCATTCTTAGTGCTTTACTGCGATTAATACTGCCTTGGTCATAAGATTCCTCTCCTTGAATGATTTTAAACAAGGTCGTTTTACCAATGCCATTCGCCCCAACAATCGCTAACTTATCATTTTCTTTGATTTGTAGGTCTAAATTTTCAAAGAGATCTTGATTAGGAAAACTTTTATATATACCCTTTAATTCTACTAACATTATTTCACCTACTTTATAATTTTAAGTGTTTTTAGAATACCATCGGCGGTTGCTTTCGCAATTTTTTCTTTTTCGTTTTGCCAAGTGTTGAAGTCGTGATCATTTGACATATAGCCATACTCAATCACAATGGCTTGCATTCCGTTTTGATAATTAGTAACAAAAGGATTTTCACTGATAATCCCAGCGCCAGTAAAACGACCTCCTGTTTCACGTATTTCTAAACGACGGTCTAAATTTTCTTCTAGGGTACTTGGATAGACACCTTGAATATCATTGCGCCCCGTCCATGATGAAGCTTGGATTGAAGTTTGTTCTTGTAAAGTTTTCATAACCGTAGTTGCCATATAATTCGAACTGTGACTAGAGTACATTACTGTGACACCTTTATCATGGGCAAAGTTACTATCCGGAAAAGCCAGACTCACAAAATATTTTGCTTTTGATTGATAAGCTTTTTCTAATCTACCGCCGTAATTATTATAATCCACAGGCTCTTTCAAATCGCGAGTTAATAAGACTTCCAAACCATGTTGTTCTAACTCTTTTTTAATCATCTGTGCCATCTCAAACATTTCATTTGCTTCGTTGACATCGCCCCGTGTCGAACCATAGTCGACATAACCTTCCCATAGTTCCGTTAAGCGATTAGGATCAAGCACAATATCAACCGTTTTTTCGTCTACCTTTTCTTCACTTACTTCAAAATAAACAATATTATCTTTAAGAACCTTCTCGCCATCCTTATCGTAAAACATGTCTTTATCAGCAAGTATTTTCACCTTTTTATGATGCCCGTTATAAGGGACACTGTAAAACACATCCTGGATTACGTTCTCACTGGTTAAATAGTAACGATCCAGACCATCCAAAACCTCTATTTCATAAAAACCATTATCCAGTTCAAAAATGGGTAACTTTCTATCGAGATCAACATCCATCATATAAGCATCTTCGGTATCCTTACATAGATTTTTCAAAAATACGGTCTTTCCCGAAAACGTATCATTAGAATGTACGGTAAATGGTTCGTGATATAAACCCAAAGATTCTCCATACAAGCCATAATCAGAAAGATTCATGGTACTAGTGTAATCATTAGAATCAATCAATTTGATACTTTCATACGAACTGAGCTGACAAATCGCATAACTTTTATTACCCTCTTCTTTTTTTGTTGCAAGATAACGATCCACTAAAAAATTCGCAACGATAATCATTAAGACAATAAAAGGAACTACAATTTTGTAGTTCACTTTTTTACGTTCTTTAGGGATGTAATTTGGTTTAAAAGTCATACCCCACCTCTTAATAGTCTAAATGTCTTGGTGTTCTTGGGAATGGAATGACATCTCTAATATTGGTCATACCTGTTATATACATGAGGAAACGTTCAAAACCAATACCAAATCCTGCTGTTTTAACGCCACCAAAGCGACGCAAGTCGCGGTACCAGTCTAAACTCTCTTTTTCAATTCCCATTTCATCCATACGCTTATCAAGATAATCAATGCGTTCTTCACGTTGTGATCCCCCAACAAGTTCTCCAACATAAGGAACCAGCAGGTCACACGCTGCAACAGTCTTGCCATCATCGTTCATACGCATATAAAATGCTTTAATATCCTTAGGATAATCTGTTAAAAAGACAGGTCCACCAACAACTTCTTCGCTAATGTAGCGCTCGTGTTCAGTTTGGAGGTCTGTTCCCCATTCAACTGGATATTCAAACTCTTTATTTGCTTTTTGCAAAATCTCGACAGCCTCTGTATATGTCATACGTTTGAATTCACTTTCTAAAAGTGAATTTAATTTATTCATTAAGTCTTTGTCAATTCTCTCATTGAAAAATTTCATTTCTTCAGGTGCATTCGCTAAGACATATTCAATCGAATATTTAACTAAATCTTCAATGAGATTCATATTATCATCAAGATCGGCGAAGGCAATTTCTGGTTCCACCATCCAAAACTCAGAAGCATGACGTGGTGTATTCGACTTTTCAGCTCTAAAGGTTGGTCCAAAAGTATAAACATCTCTAAATGCATGAGCATAGGCTTCTGCATGGAGCTGACCTGAAACCGTTAGACTCGCCTTTTTTCCAAAGAAATCATCTTCATATTTGTCATCTTTGCGTGTTGTCACTGTAAAAGCTTCTCCTGCTCCTTCAGCATCATTACCTGTAATAATTGGACTATGAACATAAACAAATCCTTGATCTTGGAAAAATTCATGTATTGCCATTGAAAGGACAGATCTCACTCGGAAAACAGCCATCATTGTGTTTGTTTTAACACGTAAGTGGGCAATTTCACGAAGGTATTCAAAAGAATGACGTTTCTTTTGTAAGGGATAATCATCAGAACAGCTGCCCTCTAAAACAACTTCTGTGACTTGGATTTCAAATGGTTGACGCCCATCAGGTGTCGCCACAAATTTTCCAACCACCGTAACAGCAGTACCTGTACTGTATTTCCCTATTTCTTCAAATTGTTCTAAGTCACTACTATAAACACATTGTGCATTTCTAAAGTAAGTTCCATCATTAAGTTCAATAAAACCAACATTTTTACTTTTTCTGTTTGTTCTAATCCAACCTTGAAGTTGAATATACTCTATTGCATCTTGCTCAATATCACTACCGAATGCAAGCAAATCATAACATTCACGAATTGTTAAATAAGATATCATTTTTACACCTCTACTGTATATTATTAGTTTCAAAAATTAATTCTTGAATTGTGGAAACAACATCCACAGTTTTAACCACAACATTTTTAGGCACTTGAATATGTTCACTTGAAAAATCCACAATACCTACGATTCCTAAACTTACTAAACGATCAACCGTTTCCTGTACATTTTTTGAAACCGTTACAATCGCAATCCGACACCCTTCTGGGATCATATTTTCTAATTCACTCATATGATAAATTGGAATATTAGACACTTGACCCAAACGATCAGGATCGATATCAAAGGCACATGAAATTTCTCCTACAACGTGATTCCAACGGTTGTAGTTCAATATCGCACGACCTAAATTACCTGCACCAACCAAAATCAATTTTTCCTCAAATGAGACGCCTAAAAGGTCTTCAAACGTATCGATTAATGTTTTTACATCATATCCATACCCTTGTTTACCAAGTGAGCCAATAAATGAGAAATCACGTCGAATTGTTGTCGGCTCAATGTCGACAAAAAGCGCTAATTCGCGTGATAAAATACGTTCAACTCCCATACCATACAATTTGCGTAAAGCTTTTAAATAAACGGGATATCTTTGTAATGTTGCTTTAGGCACATTCGAAATTTTTTTCATTTGCCATCACCAAATAAATCATATCACAAAGTCACCCAGCTTTAAATGTGAAAATGTTAATAATTAGGAAGTTCTATGTTAGAAAAAGCAGAAATTTCACAAGTTGCTCGATGTCCCAGCTGATATGCGGTATATCCCGCAATACCTATCATAGCGGCTTGATCCATACATGCCCATAATGGCGGAGTAAGAATGTTAAGTTCAGGATAAGCATCTTTTAAACTTTCAACTTCTTTTCTCACTTGTGAATTCGCCGCGACACCCCCAGCAAGTACAAATGATTTTAACTCATATTTATCTAGAGCAATCTTGACACGACTCATCAATTCACCAACCGCTGCCTGTTGGAAAGCATAGGCAACATCCTCAACAATAAGCTCGCGATTATTTCGTTCTTCTCGTAAAGTTAATTGGCGCACAGCAGATTTAAGTCCACTAAAAGAAAAATCCAAAGGATTTTCTGTCTTTACTTTTGGTAATTGATAATTCTTTTTACCTTTTTGTGCTAATTTATCAATAACGGGACCGCCAGGATAAGATAATCCCAGTTGGCGTGCTACTTTATCATAAGCT
>DATBUC010000116.1:0-8624 GCA_036516515.1 Erysipelothrix sp.
AAGAAAATCGCAATAATTTTAGAAATGGCGATCAAGTGACCCATACAGTATTTGGTGATGGCATTATCATTGATATGAATGAAACAATCATGAAAGTAGCTTTTCCACTTCCAACAGGTATTAAAAGCATTTCACTACAATTTGAAGGTATTAGAAAGAAGGGATAATGATGAAAGAAAAGATTGAAAAACTGCGAACTTTATTACATCAATATAATTACGAATACCATGTTCTCGACAAACCGAGTGTATCTGACTATGAATATGACCAACTCTTCAATGAACTGGTCCAACTTGAAAGTGAGCATCCTGAGTATTTTGATAAAAATTCACCAACACAAAAAGTTGGCGGTGCGATATTAGATAAATTTGAGAAACATGAACATGCCCTTCCAATGTACTCTTTAGGGAATGCTTTTTCAGCAGAAGATTTAGAGCAATTTCATCAAAGAATTATTAAAGTTGTGCAAAAACCGGAATATGTTGTAGAAATGAAGATAGATGGCTTAGCAATTTCCTTAGAATATGAAAATGGTTTATTAGAACGAGCGACAACACGAGGCAATGGTTTAGTTGGGGAAGATGTAACCAACAACATTCGTGTTATCGATTCAATTCCATTGAGATTAAATAAACCGGTCGATTTGACAGTTCGTGGTGAAGTGTTTATGCCCTATGATTCCTTTGCAAAATTAAATGCAGAAAGAGAAGAAAATGGTGAAGCGCTATTTGCTAACTGTCGTAACGCAGCTGCAGGGAGTATTAGACAATTGGATTCTAATGTCGTTGCTAAAAGAGGATTAGATGGCATTTGGTACACACTGATGAATCCAGAACAACATAATGTTAAAACCCAAAGTGAAGCCTTAGAATACTTAAGAGAACTAGGTTTCAAGCCAAGTCCGCATTATCAGGTAGTGAAAACGATAGAAGAAGTAATCAATGCAGTCAAAGCAATCGATGAAAATAGAAATGAACTAAATTTTGACATTGATGGCGCGGTTATCAAAGTGAATGATTTTGCTATGCAGGACCAACTTGGTTTTACAATCAGAGTACCGCGTTTTGCGATTGCTTATAAGTATCAAGCTGAAGTCGTTCAATCGACAGTTGAAGATATCTTTCTAACTGTAGGAAGAACAGGTAAAATTACGCCGAATGCGAAACTAAATCCGGTTCAAATTTCTGGCTCTTTAGTTTCATACGCAACCCTCCATAATTTTGATTACATTAAAACAAAAGATATCCGAATTCATGATCAAGTCAGTGTTCGTAAAGCAGGAGAAATCATCCCAGAGATTGTTTCGGTTGTTTTAGATTCGCGAACAGATGACATCGCTCCTTATGTTATGCCAGAAACTTGCCCTGTGTGTCATGATCCTCTTGTAAAGTTTGAAGGTGAAGTAGACTATTATTGTATAAATACAGACTGTCCTGCTCAAGTAGTAGAAAAAATGATTCACTTTGCCTCACGTGTTGCAATGGATATTGTTACGTTGGGAGAGAAGCGGGTTGAACAACTTCATCAAGCAGGCTTACTCAATTCAGTTGTAGATATCTATAAATTAAAAAACCACAAAGAAAGCATGTTAAAATTAGACAAGCTCGGCGAAAAAAGTGCAGATAAATTGCTCGCTGCGATTGAGGATAGTAAAAACATGCCGCTCGATCGATTCTTGTTTGCTTTGGGTATTCGTCATGTAGGAGCAAAAACATCACAAGTCTTAGCTGCGCATTTCGGTTCACTAGAGAAGATTATGACGGCGACTTATGAAGACTTAATTCAAATTGATGAAATAGGTGGTATTATTGCGGAATCGGTTGTTTCTTATTTTTCAATCGAAGACAATATTCAGATGGTGAATGAATTACAGTCATTAGGCGTAAGAGCACCTTATGAAAATGAAGTAATTTCAAATGCGTTTGAGGGTATGCGTTTCGTTTTAACGGGAAGCCTTCAAACTATGACTCGCAATGAGGCCAAAAGTATGATTGAAAACTTGCAAGGTCGCGTCACCTCAAGTGTCAGTGCTAACACATCAGTTGTGGTATATGGTGATAAAGCGGGATCGAAATTAGAGCAGGCCAAGCGTTTGAATGTGACAATGTGGGATGAAGAAACATTTATTAAAGAGGTGCAGAAATATGAAAATTAGACATCTATTATTAAGTGCACTTGTATTGGTGCTCATTACCGGTTGTATCCCAGAGGATAAGCCTGATGAGTTACCAGATGATCAACCAATCACGATTTTAGAATCGAAAAAAGGTGATTATCCAATTCTTTTACCATTTTCTTATTCACCCCTTCGCCAAGAATACGCAAGTTATTTTCGAGAAGTAGATATGATGGAAATTGGTGCACGCTTACAGGAGAAGACTAAAGAACATTTTGATCCCAAAGATTATTATATTTCAGAAGGTTCTCTGATAGATGAAGATCGCTATTATAGTTTACTTGGGTATCAAAGTGATAAAAATCCGAATGGGCTCAATTTAAAACCGTTTGAAATTAAAGATGGCTCAGTCACAATTACAGATCCAAAGTTTGTCAGTGATATTATGGAAATAAACTTCCATAAAACAAATGATTTGAACCAAATTGATGGGATGGGAATTGCTTTGGTTCTCAAACGTGTACAAATTTTAGATCATAAAATCGGTTCGACGCATCGCCTTAGTGATGAAGTACTTTATGAAGTGGGAAGAACCTTAGGTCTAAGATTATATTCTTATTTGACCAGCCTTGAGGGAATGTCAGATATACCAATTTATATCGGTTTATATGTTCAAGAAAGTGATGTTGACCAGCTCCCGGGTAAATATCTACCGGGCCATTATATTGGTCATGCTTTTTTTGAAAGCAGAAGTGATCAATTTGTAAAAGATAATGAGCAATGGTTATATATCGGCAGTAATCAATCAAATAATGTGATACCAGATTTTAGCAGTGCGTTTAATCGGTTTAAAAAATCAATTTATAAATTTACTTCTGACGAAAATGTTGGTGTGGTAGGAAAAGGTTTTTTAATTGATAATAAACTTCAAGATGTCCAAATTGAAGTGATAACAGGTTCAAAGACCTATCTTGAAATGTATGGATTGGCACAGTTTATTGCTGAAGAGATGAAAATATTTACTGAGACACAAGTTCCGATTACCGTAAATATTAAAATTCATCAAAATAGTCGCATTATTATTGCAAAAGAGCCAGGTAAAGATATTAAATTTATAGAAGTAAAGTAGGAGGAAAAATGGAAAAATTGACAAAAGAAGAAGTAAACCTATTAGCAAAAATGCTAATGATTGAATTGACAGATGAAGAAGCAAAAGCGCTCGTTGAAGATCAGACAATGGTTCAATTGACAGAATTTGTTGAGGCAATTGATACTGAAGGGGTAGATATGATGCATTTACCTTTTGAAGAAGAAACAAATTGGCTCAGAGAAGATGAAGTGAGCCATGTTGTTGAAAAAGAAAAGATGCTTAAAAATGCTCCTAAAACTGACGGAGAATTTATAGAAATTGTGCAGGTGATTGATAAAAATGACTAACTTAGAAAAACAAGCAATTCTTCAAACAATTGATATTCAAGGTAAAAATCAAGGCGTATTGTCTGATTGGGATATCGCGATTAAAGATAATGTAAATATTGAAGATACATTGACTACCGGTAGTAGTAAATTGTTAGATAATCACATTTCAATTTATAATGCTACAATAATTGAAAAATTATTGGAGGCAGGTGCACACTTAACTGCTAAAACATCGCTAGATGAATTAGCCATGGGCGGCTCCAATCGTACGGCTGCCACAGGTCCTGTATCGAATCCCTATGATGAGAACCGTATTTCAGGCGGCTCCTCTGGAGGAAGTGCTGCCTTAGTGGGAGCAGGTCTTGTTAAAGCTGCAATAGGTACAGACACAGGAGATAGTATCAGAAAACCTGCAGCTTACTGTGGTGTGGTGGGGATTAAACCAACCTACGGACGTATTTCTCGTTATGGTGTTATTCCTTACGCAGCTTCTTTAGATCATGTAGGGGTATTCAGTCAAAATGTTAAAGATGCAGCAACACTGCTCAATGTATTGGCTGGTAGAGATGACAAAGATATGACCAGTTCATTTAATTCAGTAGAAGATTATACGGCACTTTTTGATATGGATTTATCGGGTAAAAGAATTGGTGTTTTTAAATCTGTACATGATACGATCGAAAATGAAGAAACGCTTAATTTATATCAATCATTTGAAAATAAACTTAAAGAACAAGGAGCAATCATTGTTAATAAAACAATGGATATGTCTTTATTGAAATCGGTGCTAGGAACTTATGCAATTATTGCCAATGCAGAAGCAAGTTCAAACCATGCGAATTTAGATGGTGTAAGATTTGGCCATCAAGTCTTAGGGGATGATTTGGAATCTACGATGATGAAAACGCGTGGTAGAGGATTTGGTCTTGACACTAAAAAAAGATTTATTTTTGGTGGATATTGCTTTAAAGCTGGAAAAGATGAGATTTTATTCAACAAGGCTAAAAGAGTAAGAAGACTTATTGTCGATGCTTACGCAGAATTATTTGATGATATTGATGTTTTGGTTTCTATCGCTGCGCCTAACATCGCTCCATTAATTGAGGAAAATAGTATGACATCATTTACAGATGAATATCTCGTGGCTGATAACTATATGGCTATTGATAATTTGTCAGGCTACCCAAGTATGACGATTCCATTAGGATTTCAAAATGAAATGCCTATGGGGTTAAATATTTCAACGAGACCATTTGAAGAAAGTACATTACTGGCTTTTGCTCATGAATTTGAGAAGCTTATCGACTGGAAGGGGCGATTTTTCTAATGTTTGAAGCAGTTATAGGAATTGAAATTCACTGTGAACTAAAAACCACAACTAAAATGTTTTCGGGTGCGCCTTTATTATATGGTGCTGCACCCAATACAGCGATTAATGAAATAGATCTTGCATATCCAGGTACGTTACCATCTGTGAATAAGAAGGCAGTAGAATACGGTGTCACCCTTGCGAAAGCTTTAAACTGTGAAATAGATCCCGTTTTAAGATTTGACCGTAAAAACTATTTTTACTCCGATTTAGCGAAGGGCTACCAAATTACCCAACAGTATTACCCTTTGGGTAAGAATGGAACTTTTGAAATCATGCTTGATGATGACATTTATCCTGTGCGTATTAACCGACTCCACTTAGAAGAAGACACTGCTAAGCAATTTCATACTGATAAAGGGTCTCTTATTGATTTTAATCGTGCGGGGACTCCACTAGTGGAAGTTGTAACTGAAGCTGATTTTAGAAACGGTAAGCAAGCAGCAGCATATGTTGATGCTTTTAGGTTGTTGGTAGTACATATGGGCATCTCAGATGCTGTAATGGCAGAAGGATCATTGCGATGTGATGTAAACATCTCTCTAAGACCAAAAGGCCAAGATGAGTTTGGAACTAAAGTAGAAGTTAAAAACTTAAACTCAATTAGTAATATCGAGAAAGCAATCAATTACGAAATTAAAAGACAAACAGAAATATTAGAAAATAATGAAGCGGTAATTATGCAAACGCGCAGATTCGATGAGGCCACTGAAACTACAGTTGCAATGCGTTCGAAAGATGAGAGTGTCGACTATCGCTACTTTAGGGATGCTAATATACCAGCCATCCGGATTCCTGAAGCAATCATTACAGCTACGATTCCAGAAAGACCTGTTGATCGCGTGAACCGTTACGTAAATGACTATAAATTATCAGTATATGATGCGAAAGTACTCGTTCAAAATAAAGAAATGGCTGAATACTTCGATGCAGTTACTCAAAATTCAACGGCTTACAAATTAATCGTCAACTGGCTCACCCAAGATATAGCAAGTGTGATCGATCAAAAAGGGGACAGAGATTTTGCTGAGTGGATTAAGCCAGATCATTTCTTAGAATTAATCGAAGCTTTAGAGAAAAATATTATTTCATCAAAGCAAGCTAAAAAAGTTTTTGCTGCATTACTTGAAGGAAAATCCCCAAAACAATTTATCAAAGACGAAAACATGGTGCAAATTAGTGATGAAAAGACGATTACTGACTGGATTGAATCAATTCTAAAAGATAATCCCCAAGTGGTAGAAGACTATAAAAATGGGCTTAATAAAAGCATGGGATTCGTTGTAGGTCAAGTCATGAAGCTATCCAAAGGCCAAGCTAATCCTAAAATTACAAGTCAGTTAGTAAAGACTATTCTTGATAAGCAATAAAAATTACTATAAAATTAGAGTGATATACAGTTAAGGAGGATCAACATGAAGAAAATCATAGGTCCAGAAGAAACACGCCAGATCCCTGTTCAAAAACAACAAGCTGATTCGGCGCAGAAAAAAACAAAAAAATCACCTCAAAAAACTAATCGAAAAAAAGATTGGTCTTATTATGCAATTATTGCTTCTATAATTTTGATTCTTATTCCAACGATATTTTTAGGCGTAACGCTTTGGAAGGCATCAAAAGGAACTGGTAAACCCGTATTTGGTACGAGATTTAACAATGATCTTCAACCAGAAATTACAAAAGAAGCTCTTGAGACATTGAAAACAGATATCGCGTCAATTGAAGGCGTGGACAGCGTTGAAGTTCAACTTACAACAGCAACATTGCGTATCAATATTTCGATGCCTGAAGGCGCTGAAAAAGATGTGTATCCGGAAATTGCTGAGATAGCTGAAGAAAAGACTTTCAGTCAATTACCAGTAGAGACGTATTTTACCAGTGAAGATACCAAGCTCCAATATGATTACGAGATTTATGTCTACCACCTTGGAGAAAATCCACTAATTTATACAAGATATAAAAGCTCGCGTAACTCAGAGCCACACAAACAATTTTTAACAGATGCAATTTCACCAGAAATGGCGGAAGAGTTATTGAAGCGGCAAGAAGAAAAAGATAAACCTCAAGAAGAGGAAAATGCAGCTGAAGATCAAGAAACTGAATCTTCTGAAGCGTCTGAGAATAACGAATAAAGAGCCTAGCAGGCTCTTTATTTCATATTTGTATAAAAACACCTTGCATTATTTAAAATGCTATGGTATATTTATATTCGCTAAGAAATAATGGCGAATATGGCCCGTTGGAGAAACGGTTAACTCACTACCCTTTCACGGTAGCATTCACGGGTTCGAATCCCGTACGGGTCACCATCTAAATACCACGCCTCATCATCACTGGTGAGGCATTACTTTTTAAAAATAACTCTGAATGAAACGTCTAATTTAAAGTTTTAAAACTTTTTAAAAATAGTGCTTTTCTTTCTAAGATATTATGGTATAATAGCTTTTGCACAGGTCGAAAAAAGAATTAAATTACTTTATAAATTAATTCAAAAACACCTTGCATTAACAAAAAGATTATGGTATATTTTATTAGCACTTGATTTTGCTTGATTAGCTCAGCAGGTAGAGCAACTGGCTGTTAACCAGTGGGTCGCAGGTTCGAATCCTGCATCAAGCGCCATTTTAGGCCCGTTGGAGAAACGGTTAACTCACTACCCTTTCACGGTAGCATTCACGGGTTCGAATCCCGTACGGGTCACCATTAGTACCTAACAACTCACTTCATTTGAAGTGAGTTTTTCTTTTATTCAATCAGCGTTATGTGTTAGAATATACATAATTGGAGTTAAGAACTCCTTAGAAGAAGAGGTGCATTAAATGTCAAAAGAAACATATACATTGCCACTTCGTAGTGAAGTAGCAATAGAAGATACCTGGGATCTTACACCGATGTTTGAATCGGATGATGCTTGGGAAAATAAATTTAAAGAATTAGAAGGACGCTTAACAGAAGTGGCCCAGTATCAGGGAACTTTGACAGATTCAGCAGAGTCATTATTAGAAGGATTGAAGTTTAGAGATGAAATCTCTTATGAGCTTGGTATTTTATATGTCTATGCTCATCTTAGCTTTGATGTTGATACTACAAATGGAAAATATCAAGCAATGCAAGCACGCGTTGAAGGGTTATTGTCGAAATTTGGCGCAGCGATGTCATTTTATGACGCAGAACTCCTTGCAGCAGACCAAACAGTCATTGAGAGCTATTTAAAGAGCGATGAGGCGCTAGAATTGTATACACACGAGTTTGAACGCCTGTTTACAAGAAGACCGCATACACTAAGTCAAAAAGAAGAAAAACTCTTAGCACAAGCTGGAGAAATATTTGGAACAGCATCTAAGACATTTGGGATGCTCAACAACGCAGATATCCGTTTCCCTGATGTAACAGATGAAAAGGGAAATAAAGTGCCCTTATCACACGGTCGTTATTCGCTCTTTATGGAAAGTGATCAGCGTGATGTGCGTCGCGAAGCTTTCCTTGCGATGCAAAAGACTTATGGCGATTTAGAAAATACATTAGCAAGCACATTATCAGGCTCAGTTAAAGTTCATAATTATAATGCAAGTGTTAGAAATTATGAATCTGCGCGTCATGCAGCATTAGCTAATAACCATATTCCAGAAACGGTCCATGAAGCCTTGCTCAATAGTATTCACAACAACATAAATTTATTACATGACTATGTTGATTTAAGAGAGCGAGCACTGGGCGTCG
>DATBUC010000117.1:0-12957 GCA_036516515.1 Erysipelothrix sp.
AATAATATCTTGGGTAATTGTCTCAACTGCTTCATTACGATTATCATGCTCTGTAATAATCACATGGTCGCATAATGACGTGGCTACTTTCCCCATAATGGGACGTTTTAAATGATCGCGTGCCCCCGCCGCACCAAATACACAAATCAACTTGTTTTCTGGTGCTAAGGTACTACGGACAAACGTAAAGACTTTTTCCATACTATCAGGTGCATGGCCAAAATCAACATACACAGAGAAGTCTTGACCCGCATCAATCACAGTTAAACGACCATCGACATGGTCAATATCTTCTAATTGCGCAATAATACTTTCAAGTGCATAACCGCGATAGTGCAATATCGCAATGACCGCTAAAGCATTTAAAACATTAAAGTAAGCGAGAAATGATGTTTTAACAGGATAAGTTATACCTTTGTGATGTAGTATAAATTCTGTTCCATCGGCTTTTAAAACAATATCACTGGCCCTATAATCCGCTTCATGTTCAACAGCATACGTAATCGCTTGGCGTTGATGTTTTTGATAAATTCTTTTGCCATAAGGATCATCCATATTAATAAAAATCGGCTTATCAGCATCTAAACGATCAAAAAGGATTTCTTTGGCCGCAAAATAATTTTCCATTGTTTTATGATAATCCAAATGATCGTGACTTAAATTGGTAAAAGCCGCTAAATCAAAGTTTATCCCATCCACACGACGCATCGCCAAGCCTTGACTAGACACTTCTAAACAAACATCAGTGATGCCTGCATCAACCATCTTTTTAAGCCAAGTATTCAGCTCGACAATATCAGGCGTGGTTAAACTGGGTTCAAACACATGATCTAAATATTCAACAGAAATTGTTCCAATATAACCTGCTTTTACGCCAAAACGCAACAAGATATTACGGACTGTTTTCATAATTGTACTTTTACCATTGGTGCCAGTAATACCATACATAAACAGTTTATCTGAAGGATAATCAAAGAAACGGTTGGCATATTCATGTAAAGCACTCATGCAATCGTCTACTTGATGGTAAATAATACCTTCTTTTTCCACTAAAGGTTTACTATGTACAATCACTACCGCACCATTTTCAATTGCTTGGTCGACAAAATCGTGAGCATCAACTGTAAGTCCTGCGATACAAAAGAACATGGCGTTGGCCTGTTTTTCTCTTGAATCAAGCATGATTGCTTCAATTTCAATGGTTTCATTTCTTTCTTTTATAATTTCATTTAACTTCATTTCTTCACCCGAGCCTTCCGACGATATTTTCTTTGTGCCTTTTTATTCATTAAATCATTTTCATAGAGCACTTGATAAAAGTCTAAGTCTTTTTTCTCTTTTAACAACTGGCCTATTTCATTTAAAAGTGGTAATTGAATGATTTTTTTCTCATCAAATGCAAAACGCTCAATCTGCTGATCTTCAATGCGATAAAAACATTTTAATTGCTCGTGATATAAAACTACAGTCTCATCACCACATACATAGCGCGCACTACTCATATTCGCTTTGAGAGGTAACAAGCCATAAGTGGTTTGGATATCAACCTGTTCTTTCGCAAAATCATGATAAAGGTTAAAGAATTGAGGGAGTTCTAATATGGGTGTTTCATCCAAATAGAGATGATTTAATAAAGGCGCAAAAAAGGGAATGACGATCTTTTTATCTGCAAAATCAAAGGAAATCAATTCACTTTTAACACTTTTTAAATCTTTTAAAGCAAAAAAGTTTCGTTCTTTAAAATTCATATATTCCCACATATCTTGATGTTCATTGCGAAATCGCTCATACGCTTTCTCAATTGCTGTTTTTTGCTTTAATCCCAACAGAAACACTTCACAATATAAAATATCAAGTTCATTTTTAAAATTTAAATCTAAATGATATTGTTGGGCAATCGCTTTATAACTTTTAATTTTCTTTTTAGACCAAGTTTGTTTGTGGTATCGATTCAAATTAATCATAATCAAACTCCTAAAACCAACTGTAACTGAGCCAGCGCTGTTATGGCCGCTGTTTCTGCCCGTAACACAAAGGGTGATAAACTCAAGCTTTGAAAGCCTTTTTTGGCTAATTGTTCGCGTTCATGATCAGAAAAGCCCCCTTCAGGTCCGATAATAACCGCGATATCTTCAGCTTCTTTTACCAACTTGTCCGCATAACAATCTTGCCTTACATCCGCAATGAGGTTCAACTCTGCCAAATGATTACCAATTTCATCAAGGGAAATAATAGGGCCTATTTGAGGCATAAATTGTTGGTGGGATTGTTCGGCCGCTTCTTTCGCAATCGTGGCAAAGCGTTCTAATTTCCGCTCTGTTTTTTTACCATAATCACGCACAACACCATGTTCAGCCTGGTAGAAAATAATGTGATCAACGGCCAGTTCAGTTGCTTTTTGAATGGTGAGTTCTAAAGCTTCTGCCCGAATCAGTGACATTATTAAAGTTACTTTCGCTTTCTTTTTCGGAAAAACCAGTGGCTCTACTAAAATGAGTTGATCTAAGTTATCATTTTCAAAACGGGCAAGATAACCTTTCCCATTTTTGTCTACAATTCGTATCATATCGTCTTTGTTCATACGTAAGACTGTTTTACACTGTCTTATTTGCGCTTTACTCAGTTGGGCATTTTCTATTGTATCAATAAAGAATTGTTGCATTAAAGAATTCCTTTAGCTGATAGCAACAATTTTTTAACTTCATGATTACTGAGTTTACGATATTCACCAATACTTAAATCATTAATATCAATAGGACCTAAAGCAAAGCGATGCAACTTTAATACTGGTAAATTAAAGTGTTCAAATATTTTACGAATCTGACGATTTTTACCTTCATGCAAAGTAATATTAAAAGTTGTTCTATTTTTCCCTTTAATTTGCTTTACATTACTAATGATCACCCCTTGATAACTCACCCCATCAATGGTAATACCCTCTTTTAAAAGATTAATCACATCATAATCTAAAAGACCATCGACACTAACGCGATAATGTTTTTCTAAATCATAGGAAGGGTGGGTCATATAGTGGGTAAAGGTCCCATCATTGGTTAAGATAATGGCCCCTGTGGACTCCTTATCTAAACGGCCAACAGGATAAATGCGTTTATCATCGGGTAGCCCTTGGATTACGGTATCACGATTGAATTCATCATCCGCGGTTGATAAAACACCACGTGGTTTATTAAGTAGATAATATACAAAATTGGTGTCACGGGTTAATGCGTTACCTTCTACCTCAACAAAATCGCTGTCATCCACTAAAACGCCCATTTCAGTGACTTTTTTACCATTTACTTTAACTTTACCTTGCTCAATCAATGTTTCGGCTTTTCTTCGCGAACAATACCCACTATGAGCTATAAATTTTTGTAATCTCATTTTTTCTTTACTTGAATAAGTCATGCTTATCATCCATCATTTCTATTTTAATTTCCGGGAGCTCATCTAAGCTCGTTAATTTAAATACATCCATAAAAGCCGGTGTTACTTCATAAAGAATCGGTTTACCTACCGAATCAGCGCGGCCACATTCTTTAATTAAATCCATCGCTTCTAAACGGCGACACATCATATCGCTATTAACGCCTCTAATTTCTTCAATTTCAAGACGCGTTATCGGCTGTTTGTAAGCAATAATCGCCAAGGTCTCTAAAGCTGCCTGCGAGAGATGCCGCGTTTTATTGAAGGCAAGCGTCTTCGCAATCAATTCATGATGCGTTTTCTTGGTTACCAATTTATAGTATTCATCAAATTGAAGCAGTTCAAAACCACGGTGTTCTTCTGCAAGTATTTTACTGTATTCATTCAGTAAAGTGGTCAATTGTTCTTGGTCTAAGTCTAAAGCATTCATTAAAACATCTTTTTGCAAGCCTTCATGACCCACCGCAAACAACAAACCTTCTAATTTCGCAATATCATCCATGTTTAAACTCCTTTCAATAACACTTGATCCGCTTCTTTTTTCATAACCAGCTCATTCATTCTTAGTAAGTCTAAGACCGCTAGAAAGCGCACGATCAAATGCTGAACACTTTGAGCGTCAAGAAGCAACGCTTCTAAAGTGATAGTGTCGCTAGCATAAACTTGCTTACGCACATCATCAATCACATCTTCAACTGATAATTCAGCTTGCTCAATACTCACATCTTGGGGATTGGCTATTTTAAAGCGCTCCAATACTTTTTGCATTGCTTTCATTAAATCATAGGGATTTTGTTCGTATTCAATCGACTGATTTAACTTCTTTTCAATTTCCTTAAATAATTTCGTTTCAATTGGACGAGCATGTTGTTGCATCCGCAATTGATAACGATTTTCTAAATCCATACTTACTTCTTTATAGCGTTGGTATTCAATTAAACGTTGGACTAAATTTTCTTCTTCAGCATCATAATCTTCAGCATCTAATTCAGATTTATCACGTGGCAACAAGCGTTTACTTTTAAATTCGATCAGGCCTGCCAATTCACTGAGATATTCTGTTGCGACATCAAGTTTTTGATCTTGCGCTTTTTGGATAAAGGCAATATATTGATCCGCCAAAGTGACAATATTTAAGTCAAAAAGATCCAACTTATTTTCACGCACGAGAAAAAGCATTAAATCTAAGGGTCCATTGAAGTCATCAATTTCTACTTTAAACTCCATTATCTTTCCCCCTTACAAAGTTTAATTATAGCACATCGGCGATCAGTGGGTTTTTCTCAACTGCTTCATCCGACAATACAAAAGCTGCTTTAGCATCAACAATTAAAGCATCTTTAATTGGGCTATTACTTTGTAAGCGACAGAGTACTTGCCCTTTTTCAATGGTATCTCCTTGATTGACTTCAATAATAACACCCGCTTTATAATCTAATGTATCTTCAACAGCGATACGACCTGCCCCTAAATACATGGATACAAGTCCTAGTTCTAAGGCTTTAATATCAGCCACAACACCACTTTCATCAGCCAGTACATCAACTTTATAATCTGCTTCAACAAAAGCGGCTAGATCATCAAAAACAGAGATGTCTCCTTTTTGATAAGCAACCCATTCTAAAAATTTCGCATAGGCCGCCCCATTATCGATAACCTCATTTGCTAATGCTTCTGCTTCTTGTAAGGTTGGTGTTATTTTTGCATGATGAATCATATAACTTGCCGCTAAAACACAAAGTGCTTTTAGATCTTCAGGTCCTTTATTCTGCAAGGTTAAAGCAGCCTCATAAACTTCTAAAGCATTCCCAATTGTTTTCCCTAAAGGTTGATTCATATTAGTAATCATCGCATTGACATCACGATCTAAGTTTCTTCCAATCGCAATCATTGTTCGCGCTAACGCTTGGGCGTCTTCTACTGTTTTCATAAAAGCACCTTCGCCATATTTGACATCCAGAAGGATTGAATCAGCGCCCCCTGCCAATTTTTTAGACATAATTGACGATGCAATTAAAGGAATTGAGGCAACCGTACCTGTTACATCACGTAAGCTATAAAGGATTTTATCTGCGTAAACTAAATTACCTGTTTGCCCTACAATGGCCATATTAATTTTATTCACTTGATCAATAAAATCTTGACCGTCAATTTCAATATCAAAATGAGGAATTGATTCTAATTTATCCAAGGTACCGCCAGTATGACCTAAACCGCGGCCACTCATTTTGGGAACCTTTGCGCCAGCGGCCGCGACGATCGGGCCTAAAATAATGCTGGTCTTATCCCCAACACCACCGGTTGAATGTTTATCAACTTTAATCCCATCAATAGCGGATAAGTCAATCACATCACCGCTGTGCATCATACTTAAAGTGAGATGCGTTGTTTCTTCGTTGTCCATCCCTTGAATCATGATGGCCATTAAAAGGGCACTGGTTTGGTAATTGGGAATGCTCCCATCAACAACCCCATCAATCCAAAATTGTATTTCCTCTGCACTGAGCTTTTGTGCATCTCTTTTTTTCTCTATAATTTCTATAATATTCATGTTGTTTCCTTTCTAACATAATGATAGAGCGTAAAACCATCATGTTCACTTATTTTTACTGTGTATGCATTTTTATCAAAGTCGGGAAAATGAGTGTCGCCAGATTCTTGATTAGGTATTTTCGAAATCAATAATTCTTGTACATAGGGTAAGGCTTGGCGATAAATTTCAGCGCCGCCTGCAATATAATAAACTGTTTCCGTGTCTTTTTCTTTCTCTAAAAAAGCTTGAAAGTCATTAATGATATAGGGTCCACTTAATGATTTGGAAACGGTATACACTGTTCTTTGCGGTAAATTTCCAGGTAAACCTGCAACGGTTTTGCGCCCCATTACAACATTTTGATTCAAAGTTGTTTGTTTAAAATGCTGTAAATCTGCCGGACAGTGCCATGGCATTTTTTGATTTTTACCAATGACCCCTTTTTCATTAATCGCGACGATAATTTTAAACATTAGACACTCACCTTCGCTTTAATGGTTGGATGAGGATCATAGTTGATTACTTCAATATCTTCATAACGATAGTGTGTAATGTCATCGTAATGATTTTTCAGCTTGAGTTGTGGCAATGTTTTAAGATCTCTTGATAATTGTAACTTGACTTGTTCGATGTGGTTTTTATAGATATGAACATCCCCAAAGGTATGTACAAAAGTACCCACTTCTAAATCACAAACATCCGCAACAAGATGCAACAACAATGCATAGGAAGCAATATTAAAAGGAACCCCGAGAAATAAATCAGCACTGCGTTGATAAAGTTGTAAGGAGAGCTTTTGATCTGTCCCCACATAAAACTGCATCAACGTATGACATGGTGGCAAGGCCATCGCCTCGATTTCACTTGGGTTCCAAGAAGAAATAATGATGCGTCGCGAATGCGGTTGATGTTTAATTTGCTCAATCGCTTGTGCTAATTGGTCAACCCCATTAAAATCACGCCATTGTTTGCCATAAACTGGTCCTAAATCACCATAGGCTTGCGCAAATGCGTCATCTTCTTTAATTTTTTCAATGAATTCAATCATTGATTCACCTTGATATGCAGTTGATTTTTTATAGTTTTCATAAGGCCACTCATTCCATATTCTTACATTATTATCAACAAGGTAACGAATATTGGTATCACCACTGATAAACCATAAAAGTTCTTTAAAGACTGCAGGATAGTAAACACGTTTAGACGTTAAAAGAGGAAAACCTTCCGAAAGATCAAATCGTAACTGGTGGCCAAAACTACTGATAGTCCCAGTACCCGTACGATCATCTCTTTCTTCTCCGTTTTCCAATATATATTTACATAAATCTAGATATTGTCTCATTTTCTCACCCACTTCATTATACTAAAAAAGCAGGCTCTTTTGTAGTTAATTTGAGAATAACTCGATTTGTTCTGCGACAATAACTAAATCACCATTCAATTGTTCTAACCGACCTTTTATCGCGACATCCGAATTCTTTTTTAAATGCGATAATACACTTCTACAGATACCTTGCCACAAATATACTTCATAAACATGTGATTCCATTTCTCCCTGGGGATTTCTAAAATTATTATCACATCTTACTTTTATCGAAGTGTGGTAAGCAAGTCCTAAACTTTTCTCATTTTCAACTGCTTCTAGGATTTGACCATAAAGTGTTACCAGCGTCAAGCATTCACCTCCATCCCCCCAACTACCAAAGTAAGCGGCTAAGCCTACATCCTTATTATCGCTAATACACAATTATCTTGTCAATCCTGCTGAGGCGAAAGAACAAAAAAACTACACTCTTTATCTTCCAAATAAGCTAAAACAGCTTCAACTTGCGAAAATTCAAATTTTTTCACATGCTCCATATAAGTAAAATAATCTTCTTCCAGTAAGGCAAAGCGCGCCATATTGATGGCTAAACGTTCTGGATTACTTAAGGAAAAGATCATATCCCCATAGGTTTTACGCTTAATTTGCTTGAACAAAGATTCGTCAAGGTGTAAATCATTCATTTTATCATCAATAAAGCATTTAAATGCCTCACTTTTTTCCGACTCATTAAAAAAGTAAATCACGCCAAAATCTTCTTTCAAATCAACATCATAAGCAAAATAATCAGAAATAATTTGCGCATCAAGTGCTTTTTGATAATCTTCGTTTATATCAGAAAAATTCATTTCTAACGCAATTCTAAGCAACATTTCATCTAATAAATGATTATGTTGAGGATAGTGAAATTTATACGTTAAACTCATTTTTGTACTTTTGGTACGATCTTTTTGTTCCCTAAAGGAATGCACAACGGACTTATCTTCATTAGGATAGACATTTTCCAAGCTGAAATTTGTTGCTTTTCTTTCTTTTGTTTTTTCCTCAATAAAATCAAAAACAGTTTGCGGATCTTGATTGGAAACTAAGACTAAAACCATTTGCTCATCCGCATAATTTAGGCGATAGGCCGTTTGTAAATCTTCAAGTGTGGTAGCATTAACACTGTCTTCTGTACCGGCAATATCATAAATATAAGGGAAGTCATGGAAGGTGTTACGATATGTTTCCGCCAGTAAGCGCATCTCTGGCATTTGCTCATACATTTTAATTTCTTCGACAATAATCGGTTTCTCTTTTTCAACGCTTTGCGCGTCGATATCAAAACGACGCACAAATTGAAGTAAGAGATTTAAAGGCGCAAAAAGTTCAGTTTCATGCGTAAAGTAGTACATCGTTTCTTGGTAAGAGGTAAAGGCATTGGCACTGCCTCCTAATTTAGAAAATTGCGATAAGATATCTTCTTTTTCATCTTCAAAAACTTTATGTTCTAAAAAGTGCGCAACACCTAAAGGATGTTGGATTTCTCGTCCATTATAGACTTGTTTAATATTTAGTGCACCAAAGGGTACCGCTAAAATCGCCGCACTCTTTTTAAAACCTGGACGATGTAAATACTGAACTTTTAATTGCGATCGGGTTTGATAATGATAAACCGCTTCATTAAATTCATTTTCTATTTTTTTCATCGGGCACCTCCGCGATAAGCATAAATATAAGGTTCTGGTAACTGGTTTGCAATGGCCATTAGATCTGCTTCAGTAACTGCCGCTATTTTCTCTTGTAAATCTTCAATGGTTTCATCTGTTTGTTTGACTAAATTATAAAAGGCTCTGATGTTAAGACTGTTTTTATTCTCTAAAGCACCTGAAAGACTGGTGATCAATTTCTTTTTAACACTCTCTAAATCATGAATCTCACTTTTTGTTTGCGTGATACATTCTTGAATAATCGCAATTGTCTTTTCGAGGTTTTTATCATTAATGGATGTTTGAATTGTCATAACGCCATCAAAAATAAGTCGATTGGCAAAAATGCTATAACAAAGGCTGTGTTTTTCTCTCACCACTTGAAAAAGTAATGAATTCGGTAACTGGCCTAAATAACTTACATACACCATATATGCGACAGCCGAAAAGTCATTTTGCTTAATTTTAGGATCAAATAACAAAATTAATTCTGTTTGATCCCCTTCATGAAATGTTTCATCATACCCTTTCTTCACTTCACTTTGAAAAAAGGGATTGGTAATCGCTTGACTTTGACCTTGATTAAATTTTTCGATTTGCGCTTCTGTAAGGGTCACACTACCACTGGCAATCAATGATTTATAAGCAGTAGCGACAAGTTTTTGATGAAATGATTTCACTTCCTCCAGTGTAACCGCGTCAATCATCTCTGCTTGTCCTAAGCTTGATAAGTTAAGATAGCCTGTTTCAGTTCCCTTTACAAAGGCATCAAGGAGCGCTTTATCTTGATTTTGGTCAAATAGACGCGCATGTTGTCTTTTTAATTTTTCTTTTGCTTCCTTAAGGGTTGCTTCATTAAGCAAGGGCATGAAAAACATTTCTTGCAACAAATTTAATTGTTGATCGACAATAGATTGTGAAACAAATCGTTGAGCAATCGCTCTGAGTTGTAGATCAATCACTTGCATCTCACCTAAAGCATAAGTTTGACTTGCTGTTTTGACACCATAGAGCATATTTTTACGTTCGCGCATAGCTTTTTTGCTGGGTGAATTAAGCGTTTGATTGCCCATCATTTTACATAAGAGATTCGCAGTTGTATTTGTTTTCTTATTTAAGGGAAATAAAATACGATAATTCAAGATATAATCATGAAATTTATCATCATGAATCAATACAAAGTCCCCATATGGGCGCTTATAAAGTTGTTTTTGCATAGAAATCCTCCTACAATATGATACAATTACATTAAGAACATTGTACATGATGTCTTAATAAAAAGAAAGAATGGTGGAACATGATACAGCACAAGGATATCGTATTTTTGACAGATCTTTATGAATTTACGATGGCGCATACTTTTTACAAGCAAAATCGCCATGAAGAAATCGTTTATTTTGATATGTTTACTCGAAAGATTCCCGACAATGGAGGCTATTTAATTTTTAATGGATTAAGCAAACTCATTGATGCATTAAATCATTTCAAATTTGAACAGGAGCATATCGACTATTTGAAAAGTCTGGGGATGGATGATGAAGGCTTTTTAGACTATTTACTAAATATGGAATTTGACCTTGATATTTGGGCAGTTGAAGATGGGACTGTTGTTTTCCCTAATGAACCTTTGGTCACCGTAAGAGGGCCTTTAATCCAAGCTCAGTTAATTGAAACGCTTTTACTCTTATCAGTTAATTACGCAACTTTAGTCACGACCAAAGCCAGCCGCATTGTAAATGCTGCCCGAGGACGTGCCGTCTTGGAATTTGGAGCCCGCCGTGCCCATGGTTATGACGCTTCTTTAGAAGGCGCCCGTGCAGCAATTATCGCTGGTTGTGCTGGCACAGCGCACACCTTAGCCGGAGCAGCCTATGGCGCCCATGTTGTCGGAACCATGGCACACTCCTATGTACAGCTTCATGATAATGAATATGAGGCTTTCTTAGCATTTTGTCGCCATAATCCTGATAATTCAGTCTTACTGGTCGATACTTATGACACACTCAAATCAGGTATCCCAAATGCCATCAAAGTTGCTCAAGAGTTTTTAATTCCAAATGGTTATCGTTTGAAAGGCATTCGTTTAGACTCAGGTGACCTTGCTTATCTTTCCAAGCAAGCACGAGTAATGCTAGATGAAGCAGGACTAGAGGATTGTAAAATTATGGCCTCAAACTCCTTAGATGAATATTTAATTGACGACTTAATTTATCAAGGCGCACAAATTGATTCCTTTGGAGTTGGCGAAAACCTCATTACTTCTAAATCAGAACCTGTCTTAGGGGGCGTGTACAAACTAGTTGCACAAGAAAAAGATGGTGCAATCATCCCTAAAATAAAAGTCAGTGAAAATATTGGAAAAATTACTAACCCTGCTTATAAGCGACTTTATCGTTTTTATGACAAAGACAGCGGCAAAGCCTTGGCTGATTATATCGCACTCGCTCATGAAATAATCCCGCAAAATGAAATCACAATTTTCGATCCTAATGCACCTTGGAAACGGAAGACTTTAACTAACTATACAGTCAGAGAATTACAAGTTCCAATTTATCAAAAAGGAAAACAAGTCTATACAGTTCCCGATCTAAAAAGCAGTACTGCTTATGCAAAGAAAGATCTTGATACATTTTGGGATGAAGTCAAACGACTACACTACCCACATCAATACTATGTAGACTTATCACAAGAACTCTATGATCTTAAACTTCAATTACTCCATGATGTTTCAGAATCTTAAGCAATTAAAAAACAGCCGAATCACTCAGCTGTTTTTTTCTTTCCTCTTATTTAGCGTTTACCTTGATCATAGGGCTCACCAAGCGCTCTTGGAGCTTGGGAGTTTTTCGAAGTAAATATCAGGACAAGTAATGTCGCAATATAAGGTAACATTCTAAAGATTTGTTCAGGAATATTTAATTTTAATAAAAATGGGATTGCTGAATAAGTGTTTGAGATGGTTAAAGCGATGGCAAAGAATATTGAAGTGAAAAAGATCGGAATCGGTTTCCACTGACCAAAAATCAAGATCGCCAAGGCTAAAAATCCATAACCATTTGCTGTTCCAGAAAAAGAAATACTAATCGGCACCGTAATGACAAGGCCCCCTAAGCCTGCCAATGCACCAGAAATTAAAACAGCAGACCAACGCATTTTTTTAACATTAACCCCGGCTGCATCTAAGGCATGGGGGTTTTCTCCCGCTGCTCGAAGGCGCAGACCAAAGCGTGTTTTATATAAAACATACGTACTGATCAGTAAGATACCGATACCAATATAGGTAGAAATATAGACTTGTTGGAAGAACAAACGACCAATAATGGGTATCTCTGATAAGAGCGGTACTTTTTTAATTAAGAAAGTATTTTTAAAAGGAATTTCTTTCACACTATAAAATAAACGGGCGGCATAAACGGTAAACGCTGGAGCAAACATGTTGATGGCCGTGCCACTAATGGTTTGATCTGCATTCATATTAATGGATGCGAAAGCGTGCACTGACGCAATCAAAATACCACTTAACATGGCCACTAACATCGCTAAAAGATACAGTGATTGCCCTTGCATTACATCTCTTAATAGAAACATCGTAACAATCCCAAAGAAAGAACCAAAGACCATAATCCCTTCTAAAGCGATATTAATAATTCCACTTCTTTCAGAGAATAAACCTCCTAAAGAGACAATCAATAAAGGAATTGCTACGTGTAGTGTTTGTTGAAATATATGATAAAAGATACCGACACTCATGATTTAGCCCCCTTTTTATTTAAGCGCTTGATCATCTTTTCAATAAGCTGTCTGAGCAGTAAGGATAAAGCACTGATATAAATGATGGATGCCGTGATAACTTGAATGATTTCAGGCTCCATACGATAAAGCTGTAGGTTATTGCCGCCATAACTGATATGAGAAATAAACAAACCAGAAAAGATAATGGCTAAGGGATTACTTTGGCCTAAAAGCGCTACTGAAATTCCTTCAAA
>DATBUC010000118.1:0-1612 GCA_036516515.1 Erysipelothrix sp.
ATGATTCAAATCACGCTTTGAAAACGGACCATTCGACCCTAACTCGACAATCAATAATGTTTCTTTTCCTAGCTCTTGATGATACTTTTCCTCTAGCAAAACAATACCTTCACTCATTTGTCGACCCACATGTGCATCAACTATGATTCCTGGAAAACGTTCTTTTAGTTCATTTTCTGCCCCTAGAATAATGGAATCACCAATCACTATCATTTTATTAATCGATTGCTTTTTAATAGGTGCCGTCTCTTGTGTCTCTTCTCCGGTTTCTTCTTTTACTGCTGTTTGATGTGTGACTGCTTTTTTCTCCGCTTGTTTCTCAACAGTCTTTGCCGCAACCACATTAGTGCCAACAATTAAAGATAACAATAAGAACGAACCTATCAAAAGATTAAATGCAATCCTTTTATTATCATAATAAGCCTGCTTCATATCAGGTCCCCATTTTTTTAAAGGAGAACGTTTAAGAGGTTGTTCAATAAATAAATAAGAAAAATGTGCTAGTACAAAAATTAAGAGACATTGCAATAATATTAATACAAAATGTTGTGTATATGTAAGTTTGGATGGCGTTGTCAAAATAATAATGGGATAATGCCATAAATAAATACTATATGATCGCTGCCCAATCCACCTTAACAAAGGACGCTCAAAAAACAAATGGACTCTTGAACCTGGATGAGCGATAACCGCAATCAATAAAGCAGAAAAAACAGACACTACTATAAATCCAACCGGATACATCCATTTTTGAAACTCAGTCACGCGTATCGCTAGTAACATTAACACAGAGAAACTAATAATTCCTGTAATATCTAAAACACGTGTCACCGTTTGCGGAGGATTCGCATTAAGTCGTCCCCAAGGCCAAACTGTTCCCAGTATCGATCCAATCATAAAAGAAAAGAACCGGGTGTCGGTACCATAATAGACACGATCGAAAGATTCCGGCTGATAAAGCAAGCCCATTAGGATAGCAGAAATCAAGGCAAAAATCCCCCAAACTTGCCAAGTCTTTACTGCTTTGTTTTCTTTTCTTTTGAGGTAAACAAAGATAAAAGGATAGATTAAATAAAATTGCGCTTCAACTGCTAAAGACCATAAATGTTTGAGTGGTGTCGGTTGAGTAAAAAAATCAGCATATGGGACTTTTTTATAGATGTACCACCAATTACTAGTGTACGTCAAAGCTGCCACACTATCTTTTAATTGATTCAACCATGAGTTTCCGGAAAAAAATAAAATCGCAATAAACGTCACGAGAATGACTGCTACAACTGCTGGAATCAAGCGCCGAAATCTGCGTTGCCAAAAGGCTTGGATATCAATTGTTTCTTTTTTTTGCCATTCATCGTTTAGTAAATTAGTTATTAAATAGGCAGAAAGAACGAAAAAAATATCAACCCCTATAAAACCACCTTTCACAAAATGTGAACGAAAATGATAAGTTAAAACCATTAGAACAGCGATCGCACGTAAGCCGTCTAAACCATCTATATAAATGCGTTTCTTTTGTTGCGATATCGGCATATGAAATCCCCCTTTAATATAACGATGCCTTTACCTATTGTAATACAAATGTAACATCATAGCAATAAAAAATAAGTATTAA
>DATBUC010000119.1:0-5812 GCA_036516515.1 Erysipelothrix sp.
ATTATCTCTTTTAATGGCACTGATGAATGAACCCGATATTTTATTATTGGATGAACATACCGCTGCTCTAGATCCTAAGAGTTCTAAACATATTATGAAACTTACTCATGAAATGGTTAAAGAAAGAAAACTTACAACAATCATGGTTACCCACAATTTAGAGGATGCGAGAACCTATGCTAATAGAATTATTGTGCTTGATAAGCAAAAAATAGCAGTTGATTTATGTAATCATGAGGTAAAAGGAATTACAAAAGAAGACTTAGAAAGAATTATATAATCTAATCAAAAAAGAAATAGTGTCCTAAAGACTTGGATTTACTACATTTTTTACATAATATGAAGTATAATAATTAGAGATAGGAAAAGAGAGTAGGTTTATTATGTCTTTATTTATGGAAATAGAAACAATTGTTAAAGAGAGCTTCACCAAAGCAGGTTTTGATGGTTTTGGTTCAATCTCAGAATCAAATCGTCCTGATCTTTGTCAATTTCAATCAAATGATGCGTTCTCAGTAGCAAAGTCGCACAAAATGAATCCCAAACTAGTTTGTGATCAAGTTGTCGAGATTTTAAAAGATCATCCGGCAATGGAAGAAGTGACATTTGCTCCGCCAGGATTTATTAACATTACTGTAACGGATGCGTTTTTGTTGGAATCTTTCAACAAAATGGTAAATGATGAATTTTTAGGTATTAAGCAAGTAGGTAAAGGAAAATCAATCGTGATGGATTATGGAGGACCTAATGTTGCGAAACCACTTCACGTAGGTCATGTGCGCTCAGCAGTGATTGGTGAGTCAGTAAAGCGCATTGCAAAAGCGGTTGGCTATGAAGTGATTGCTGATGTACACTTGGGCGATTGGGGACTTCCATTAGGACTTGTAATTACAGAACTAGAGTTACGTCATCCTGAGTGGCAGTGTTTCCAAGAAGGATTTAATGGCAAAGAGGATGAAACAATAAAAATAACTCCAGAATTACTTTATGAAGTTTATCCGACTGCAAGTGCTAAAAGTAAGGAAGACCCAGCGTATCTAAAAAAAGCAAGAGATATTACTGCGAAATTACAAGACGGTCATCCAGGATATCGTTTATTATGGGAAATTATTATTGACGTATCGAAAAAAGATATCCGTAGTGATTATGAAAAACTTGATGTTTCATTTGACTATTGGTATGGGGAAAGTGATGCTGATGCATTCATCCCAGGCTTGATGAAAACACTTGAAGAAAAAGAACTCTTACGTGAAAGTGATGGTGCTTTGGTTGTTGATGTTGTAACAGAAGAAGATAAATCACCAATGCCACCTGTAATTGTAGAAAAAAGTGATGGTTCAAGTATATATGCAACAACAGACCTTGCAACCATTGTTCAACGACAAAAAGATTTTAATCCAGACAAGATTTGGTATGTTGTGGATAAAAGACAAGGACTTCATTTCGAACAAGTATTCCGTGTCGCCCGTAAGGCAAGACTGGTTGACGAAGAAACTGAATTTCATTTCTTGGGCTTTGGAACGATGAATGGACCTGATGGTAAACCATTTAAAACACGTGATGGGGGTATTATGAGTCTCTCAAGTTTGGTACAAATGGTGACAGATTCCTCATATGAAAAACTGACTCAGACACAAGAAAATCCAAGCAAGGAAGATGCCTTAAATATCGGGACTGCAGCGATTAAGTTTGGAGATTTAATTAATCACCCTGTTTCAGATTATGTTTTTGACATTGATAAATTCCTTTCTTTTGAAGGAAAAACGGGAAGTTATATTCTTTATAATAATGTCAGAATTTTAGCGATTTTAAATCGATTAGAAGCTACTGAAACTTATGAGGTTAAAAAAATTAAAGGTGAACATGATCGCAATCTCATTCTAAAATTGCTACGCAATCCAGAAGTGTTCCTTAATGCTATTGAAAATCAAGCACCAAATCATGTAGCGGAAGCAACATATCAAATAGCTGTGGCTTTTGCGAAGTTCTACACTGAGAATAATATTAGTAAAGAAAGTGATCAAGAACAAAAAGAATCTTGGTTAGGTTTACTACAAAAAACAAGTCAAATTATAAGCTTTAATTTAGATAAGTTAGGAATCAAAACAGTAGAAAAGATGTAGAGAAGGATTGCTTAGGCAATCCTTTTTAGGATGTAAAAAGAAGGGGGTAATTATGGTCACATTAAAAGATATCGCTGCAGCCTGTGATGTCAGTATCGCAACTGTTTCTCGTGTCTTAAATCATGACTTAAGTTTTAAAATAAAAAGAGAAACCAGAGCACTCATTATTAAAACTGCTGCAGACATGAATTATAAAAAAGAAAAGGCATTGGACATCAAGAGTCTGAATGTCGCTTTAGTGCAGTGGATATCACAGGAAAATGAAAAAGATGATGCGTATTATTACGAAATTAGAAAATCAGTAGAATATCAATGTTATTTTCATGATATATATCTTAATCAATTTTATATCGAAAACATTGATAGTATGAAGCATAATAAAAACATTGATGCGATTATTTGTATCGGTAAATTTTCTCAACGACAAATTAACTTTTTTCAAAGCATTACACCCAATATCATTTTTATTGATTCAAATCCTGATGAAGAAAAGTATACGGCTATTTTATATGACTTAGAATATGGTATGGAAAAAACAGTTGATTATCTTAAATCAATGGGTCATGAAAAAATTGCTTACATCGGTGGGCGAGAATATATTGGGGAAGAAAGAAAGTTATATCAGGATGCACGTGAAAGAAAATTTAAAGAAATGATAAAACAGGAGGAAATCACTGTAAATCCTAAGCACATTTATCTTGGCTCATTTGATTATGATACAGGTTATAGTGCGATACGATCATTTTTAAAAGAATCCACTACGCCGCCTACTGCAATTATTTGCGCAAACGACCTCATCGCACAAGGTGCAAATCGAGCACTACTGGATCAAAAAAGAGAAGATATTTCACTCACCTCTTTTAATAATTTACTGAATAAAAAAGCTTCTCCATTTACTACAGTTGATCTTGATACACAATACGTAGCTGTTTTGGCAATCTCTCAACTAATTAATGCGCATGTGATGAATCAATATGGTGCTGTTAAGATATTTATAAAGCCAAAATTAATCATCAGGGAAAGCGTCAAACCAGTATAAATTTTACTAATTTTTACTAATAATTTGATAATGTAAAAGGTACAATGTAAGTAAGGGAAACGGAGGATTTAGTATGAAAGAATTAGTTAATAAGTTCGAATCATTATTTAGTAAAAAGGCAGAACATCGTTATTTTTCACCAGGTAGAATTAATTTAATTGGTGAACATATTGATTATCATGGTGGCAAAGTTTTGCCAGCTGCGATTTCGCTAGGCACTTACGCTTTGGTAGCAAAAAGAAATGATAAAAAAATAAGACTATATTCAGAAAATTTCAGTGAGCAAGGTATTTACGAATTTGACCTCAGTGATTTAAAATATGAAGCCCAGGATGACTGGACTAACTATCCCAAAGGTTCAATTCAAGTTTTAATTGAAGCGGGTTATAAGCTACCACATGGATTTGATATCTTATATTATGGTAATATCCCTAATGGCGCTGGTTTGTCAAGCAGTGCTTCCATTGAGGTGCTTACAATATGGATTATGAACCAAATTTTTGATCTACAAATCAGCCGTACGGATGTAGCATTATTAGCCCAAAAAGCGGAAAATGAATTTGTAGGTGTGAACTGTGGAATTATGGATCAGTTTGCTGTTGCCAAAGGTAAGCAAGGTCAAGCGATGCTTTTAGATACAGGCACAGTTACTTGTGACTATGTACCAGCAATCTTTGAAGATGCTTCAATTGTAATTATGAATACCAATAAAAAAAGAGGACTAGAAGATTCAGATTACAATACACGTCGCCTTGAATCAGAAAAAGCTTTTGAACTATTACAACCAGCATTTGGGGTGGATTACTTAAGTGAAATTAATGTTGCAGATTTAGCTAAAGTAAAAGAGATTTTACAAGATGATGTGCTTTACCGTAGAGCGAAGCATGTTATCACAGAAAACAATCGGACATATAATGCTTTTGCAGCTCTAGAAAACAATGATCTGGTAACATTTGGTAAGTTATTGAACGAAAGTCATCTATCTTTAAGAGATAATTATGAGGTTACAGGGAAAGCACTGGATACACTTGCAGAAAATGCTTGGCAACAAAAAGGTGTTTATGGTGCAAGAATGACAGGTGCAGGTTTTGGTGGTGCTGCGATTGCTTTGGTTAAAAATGATGACATTGACGCTTTTATAGATAAAGTAAGTATTGCTTATAAAGAAGAAATGGGTTATGAAGCAGATTTTTACATCGCCAATATTGGTGATGGTGTGTTTGAATTATAATATATGCAAAAAGTAGGCGTTGCCTACTTTTTATATGCTTAAAAAGTAGTAAATGATAATGTTATGGTAAAATAGTAGAGAGGTGAAAACATGAAAAAAGTAACACATCCACTCTATAAAGATTATCCTAATCAACCATATATTTCTTCTGAACGTGATCTGGATGCGTGGGAAAACTATCCTGAAAAATATCCCTATGGTATTGTTGCAAGACAACAAATGGTTCTTTTAGAAGAAGGACTTTATCCTGGAGATATTGTCATGCTATGGCGGATTAATTTCAATAATATTACGATAGAAACAATTATGCCGCAATATTTTGAGTATCGTTATGGTATCGATCCTCAAGAAAGTATTCAACGGCTCATAGATAAAGGATATTGTAAACTTTCTGATGCAAAAGGGAGTTTAGATTTGTTAAGTGTTCCTGTTTTAAAACGTATTTTAAAAAATAATAACCTAGCAGTTACAGGTAAAAAAGCCGATCTTTTAGATCGTATTAATGCATCGTTGCCAGAGGATGTCTTGGAAAAACAGTTTGATCTAAGACGCTATATCATCAGCGATGCCGGCAAAAAAATATTAAATAAGTATGATCACATCATTCAACAGCATGGTCCTAAAATGTAGAAAGACTCTTGGTACAAAAGATTGTATCAAGAGTCTTTTTGATTATATTCAAATAACGTCGTTAAATCTGTATTAAGAGCAAACGATAATTTAAAAGCAAGTTCAAGTGAAGGGTTATACGAGCCTTTTTCAATAGCGCTAATAGTTTGTCTGCTCACACCAACTTTATCTGCAAGTTCTTGTTGGGTTAAATCAGTGAGATTCCTAAATTTTTGGACATGGTTAGTAATCATGATAAAGCCTCTTTAATTTAAGATAATAGGCGACTTCATAGACAGTAAAGGATATTCCAGTGGCGATCAAAAAAGTACTTACAGGGATATAATTGTAGCATAGGCTAAAAAATGAAGGCACGACAATTACCAATAGTGCAAAGAGCCAATTCATAGCATATGTTTTAGCTTTTGCATCAAGTTCTAATCCTCGTTCATCCTCATCTAGAAGATCGATTTCCGATTTTAAAAAGTCAGACCAAGTTAAAAGACTCATTTTTTTATTATAATAAATCCAAATAATTACCAACAACGAACCAACCAAACTATAAATGATAAAGATAGTAAAGTACTTAAGAACAATACTCACGTCTAAACTATCATTAGTGATTTTTATTAGGTGAGAGAATTGAAGTAAATGACCGATAAAAAACCAAATAAAAAATAGGATTCCAATAACTTTACCTCTTAATTTTTTCATAATACCTCCTATGTAAAGTTTACTTTACATTCAAAATATATATTATATTGCAAAATATGTCAAGTTTTCTTTACATTAGGCATAGTTGACAGGTTT